>CAYVIS010000049.1:0-11282 GCA_964451565.1 uncultured Neisseria sp. | reverse complement strand
GAAGAAATATTAATCGACTGAAAATGGGATTCCCCTAAATGCGCAACGGGTTAATAGCATATGGTATTAGATACTAAAACGGCCACTAACAAGGCATTGCCACAAGCGGGGCTGAAGTTTTTTATTAAAAATTTTGTTTACCTTTGTAGTGAGGTAATTTAATCGAAGTAAGGTTTTTACTTCTCCCGCCTTCAGCAATGCCTGAGGCGTTAGCGGTTACCCAAAGACAACCCTCAAAATAAGACAGAAATAATGCACGACACAGACTTAAATAAAGTAGTCTTTCATTCAAAAGAAGATATGGCAGGCGGACATTATCTTCAAAAAGGAGAACATATTTTACGGGCTAATACAAAATCAAACTATACAGACATAAATGAAATATTAGAACTCTACAACTTAAAACAATATATTGACAATGATTTGTATTTGAAAAGTTGGTCGCAAGACGACATCTTAAATTTTAAAATAAAAGCATCTGAATATGGTAAAGTCGTAGGACAATTTATGGCTACCATTGATGACAATAACATTGCAAGTTTATACGAAAACACTTTACGAAATTATATTCATTCATTTTGGGAATTAGTCAATAACCAAAGCGTATTCAAACGAATTTCCAAAGACAATTTCAGCAATATACTTACAAAAGAACCTCACTTGATAAACGAACTTTTAATTCATAAAGGTTTAGTAGAGTACTATGACAATGAAATAAAAAATTTCTTATTGACGTATTCAAAATCAGCCGAAATACTTCTTTCTATTTATGAAGCGGAAGACGGTTTTCGTAGAAAGGATAAATTTATTCCCAAAAAACTATCTATACAAGACAAAGAGAATATTATCTCAAATTATTTGGATTCAGCCGGTACAAATTTGAACTATGTTGGACTTATCCAAAATGCAAAAAACAGAAATGAATTTAAAATTTCAGATAAAACACGACTAAAGGCAAAACGCTTACATAAAAGTGAAACAGAGAAAATACTGTCTAAGAACAGTATGAAATATGGCGTTTCAATAGGTTTTCCAGAAAATGCAACAAAATTAAAAGACGGTTACATTGACGATAATCAAATTGCTCACTATTCATACAGTTTAGACCATATCAAGCAGAATAGTGATTTCTATACATTGTTCAAAAATTTTAAGCACCTATTTGAATATGTTGATATACAAAATAGAATAAATCTTGTCAGCAAAAAGAGTCAAATGGGCGTTTTTGAAAGGGTTATGGGCGTTCATTCCCAAAACGGCTATAGAACAGGAATAGCCTTTTATTTGACTGAAATGACATCACAAGGTCAGATTTTTGAATACAGTAAAATTCTTAATGACTTAAACATTTCATTAGAAAGTATTTTAAATTTCGTTTTTACTTCTGAATTTCCAGAAAAATTTGACTTTGCAAATAATGCACGTTTTACAATTCCTACAGCTACTAATTCACATTTTGAGAAAGTCAGAATATTAGCCCCTGAATTTGAATCGGTTTTAAAACAATTTAAACTTTTTGTTGAAGATGGCAATATAGATTTTGAACTTTTACAAATTTCATCTGCACCATCAGCAATTAAAGACATTCCAAGCTTAAACAAAAACAAATACATTTATTTCAATGAAGATAATTTAGAAATGCGAGGTTGTTCAAATCTGTTTTTCTCTGACCAAACTCTTCTTGCTTACGTTGAACCATTCAAAGAAAAACATTATCGTAGTTTCTTTGATTTACTTGTTAACGAACAAGTGTATTTCAGTGATTATGAAGAACATCAAAAACCTGAATTGAATTATCTAATAGACAAGGGTTTTATCACTACTGACAGTAGTGGATTTATACAAGTTACAAACCTTAAAAGGCTTTCAATTTTTAAAGATTTATATGACAATGAAGTCGCTTCTTTTTATCGTTATTCAATAGACTTTCAAAAAGAAGCTCAACAAATGGCGACAGAAAACATTGTTTCATTTGACAGCTCTTTGTTTTCAAAATCAGAACAGTCTTACTTCAATTATTTCTTAAACAAAAGCGAGTTTACTAATGGTTTAGATTTAAGAAATAGCTATCTACACGGCACACAAGCTACATCAGACGAAACGCAAAAACACGAATATGCATATTTCACGTACTTGAAATTATTATTTTTGGTAATGCTTAAAATTGAAGACGACTTAATTATTTCAAAAGTGACAAAAGGCAAAACATAAACAAATGGGCGAACCGCTAACAGGCGTTTGGCTCAATGGCGGGTGACGTATTCTACCTCGCATCAACATTTGTGCTGGGCTAACAGTTTTGTGCTCCGAAATCCGCCACTGCGCCAAGCGCCAAACCGTTAGCGGTAACCTTTCCAGACAGACAAACAGCAAGCGTAGGGTGTGTGCCCCAAGGCACGCACGCGTTTTCCTGTGTTTGGATTTCCCCCATATTCTGCTGTGAACACGATAGGCCGTCTGAAAAATTAAAAAGTTTCAGACGGCCTCATATTGAAAAGCGCGTGCGTGCCTTGGGGCACACACCCTACGCACAACTTGAGCTTGCTACCTTCGTGATGAATAAAGTCAAGCTTGGATATCCGCCTGTGCGGGTGTGGCAACCGATTTTGCAAAGGGCTCAAGCGATATAAAGGCCGTCTGAAATTTATGCTTTCAGACGGCCTTGTTTTACATAATGAATCTTAACGCGCAATCATCACATGTTTGGTAATCAGATAATCGCCCACGGCTTCGGCTGACAAATCTTTGCCGAAGCCCGATTGCTTGAAGCCGCCATGCGGGGTTTCTGAGGTGAGCGGCAGGTGGTCGTTGATCCACACGGTGCCGAAGCGCAGGTCGGACGAGAAACGCATGGCGCGGGCGACGTCGGTGGTGAACACGGATGAGGCAAGGCCGAAGCGCACGTCGTTGGCGAGCGTGAGCGCTTGCTCGTCGGTGGCGAAGGTTTGCAGGGTCATCACCGGGCCGAACACTTCGTTTTGTACGATTTCGGCCTGTTGGTCTACATTGTCGAGCAGGGTGGGGCTGTAATAGTGGCCGCCGCCGAAATCGAGCGTGTGGCCGCCGAACAGGGTTTGCGCACCGGCGGCTTGGGCGCGTTCGACAAAGCCTGCCACGCGTTCGAGCTGCTTGGCGGAAATCAGCGACCCCATCATGGTGTCGGCGTCAAACGGCAGGCCGACTTTGAAGTTTTGCGTCTGCGCCAGCAGGGCTTCGGTGAATTGGTTTTTCACCGATTCGTGCACGAGGATGCGGGTGGCGGCGGTGCAGTCTTGGCCGGAATTGATGAAGCCGCCGAATGCTGCTTTTTCGGCTGCCAATTCGATGTCGGCATCGCCAAACACAATCAGCGGCGCTTTGCCGCCCAGCTCCAGATGCACGCGTTTGAGGGTGTCGGCAGCCGAGCGCATGATGAATTTGCCGGTGTCGCTGGAGCCGGTGAGGCTCACGAGCTGCAAATCGGGGTGGGCAACGATGGCTTTGCCGGTGTCGCCCGCGCCGGTGATGATGTTCAACACGCCGTCGGGCAGACCGGCTTCTTGGGCGATTTCGCCGAGCAAGAGGGTGGTGCGCGGGGTGAGCTCGGAGGGCTTGATGACGGACGTGCAGCCTGCTGCCAGCGCGGGGCCGATTTTCCAGGCGGCCATCAGCAGCGGGTAGTTCCACGGGGCGATGCCTGCGGTGGCGCCGCATGGCTCGCGGCGCAGCATGGAGGTGTAGGCGCTGTTGTATTCGCCCGCGCGGCTGCCGCCGGTGTCGCGGGCGGCGGCGGCAAAAAAGCGCAGGTTGTCGACCACAAACGGCAAATCGCCGCCTTTGCTGATGAATTCATAGGGCTTGCCGCTGTCTTCTGTTTCGATTCTGGCAAGCTCGTCGGTGCGCGCTTCGATGATGTCGGCCATTTTCCACAATACTTCGGCGCGTGCGCCGGGCGTGAGCTTGCTCCAGCGGCCGTCGTCGAACGCTTCTTTGGCGGCGGCCACGGCGGCATTGACTTCTTTTTCGCCTGCTGCGGCCACTTGCGCCACGGTTTCGCCGGTGGCCGGGTTTTCGACATCAATCACGCCTGCGCCGTTTTGCCAGGCGCCGTTAATCCATAATCCGTATTCCATCGCTTTGCTCCTTATGAACGTATTACCGTGAAAATTTATTGAAACATCAAGGCCGTCTGAAAGCAATATGCTTTCAGACGGCCTTTAAGTTAAATGCCGTCGCTCACGCTTTTGAGGGTATCTTCCAGCCGCACCAATACTTCGTCGAGCAACTCATACGGAATATTCAGCGCGGGCTCCAGCCGCACCACCGATGAATTGTTGAGCGTGCCCGAGGTGAGCACATGGCGCTTGAAGAGGCCGGAAACCACTTTGTAGCCGATATCGTCGTTTTCAAACACCATGGCCAGCAAGAGCCCTTTGCCGCGGATGTCTTTCAGAATATGCGGGTATTTGTTGCGCAACATGCCCACTTTTTTCATCAGATATTCGCCTTTTTCTGCGGCCTGGCCGGGCAGGTCTTCTTCCAGCATCACGCTGATGCCTGCCAGCGCGGCGGCACAGGCGAGCGGGTTGCCGCCGGTGGTGGTGGTGTGCATAAACGGATTCGGCTCGAGGCATGACCAGATTTCGGCGCTGGAGAAAAAGCCCGACATCGGCACCACGCCGCCGCCCAAAGCCTTGCCGAAGCAGATGATGTCGGGCGCGACATCCCAATGGTCGACGCCGAATATCTTGCCGGTGCGGCCAAAGCCGGTTTGCACTTCGTCGGCAATCAAAAGCACGCCGTAGCGGCTGCAAATCTCGCGCAGGCGCGGCCAGTAATCGTCAGGCGGCACAATCGCGCCCGCTTCGCCCTGCACGGGTTCAACTACCACGCCCGCCACATCCATGCTGCCCACCGAATCGGCGATGCGCAAGAGCTGCTCCACTGCGTCGGCATCGCCGTAAGGCACGTGGCGCACGCCGCCGAGCAAGGGCAGCAGCGGCTCGCGGTAAACAAATTTGCCCAACAGCGAAAGCGCGCCCAATGATTTGCCGTGAAAGCCGCCGGTG
Source organism: uncultured Neisseria sp. (assembly GCA_964451565.1). GTDB lineage: Bacteria > Pseudomonadota > Gammaproteobacteria > Burkholderiales > Neisseriaceae > Neisseria. The sequence goes on along the minus strand of CAYVIS010000049.1, from coordinate 6,234 downwards.
GTGGAAATAAAACCGCGCCTGCCGGTGTAGAGTTTGGCAAGCTTCATAGCGCCGTCAACCGCTTCGGTGCCGCTGTTGGCGAAAAAGCCGTATTGCAAATCACCGGGGGTGAGCTTGGCCAACACTTTGGCCAATTGGCCGCGCAGGGGATCGAGCATTTCTTGGCTGTATTGCGGGCTGCGGTCGAGCTGCGCTTTGACTGCGGCGATGATTTTGGGGTGGCGGATGCCGGGGCTGTAGAGGCCGAAGCCGCCGAGCATGTCGATATACTCTCGCCCCATGATGTCGCGCAGAATCGAGCCTTCGCCGCACCAGTCGGTGAGGGCGAAATCGGTGGTTTCGGTAACGGATTTGCGGTAATTGAGAAAGCCTTTGTTGACGTGGTTGGCGAAATTGTCGGCTACGTTGGATGATACCCAGCGGCGCTGCTCGTCGCTTAAATCGGCTTCGGGGGTGTTGATGACGTCTAGAATGCGGGTGGCTTCTTGATGGGCAGCATGAATATCCCTGCTGGCGGGTGTGGGCGGGCTGTGTTTCGACATGATTCCTCCGGGCTTCTATTTATGGTTAGGGCAGCCGACAGAATTTTATCGATGGCGGACATCATGCAGCTTGGAAGTGACCAATAAAATTGTGCCGACTGATGGGAAAGCGTTAATGGCAAAAATGTTGCATGGATTGTGAAAGGTATTGCAGACAATCTATACGTTTGCCGAAAGGCAGTCAAGAGGGGCGCGGCTGAATTTTCAGACGGCTTCTGCGCCAGGCCGCCGCATATCGAAAGGCCGTCTGAAAGGGTTTCAGACGGCTTCTTGCTGCCTAAGCATTCAAACCGCTTGCAGTAATGTTTCGGTGCTTTCTACTTTGGCATAGCCGAATTGCAGCGCGGCCATAAAAGCAGCGTGCACCTGTGCGGCCGGCACGTTTACGCCGTTAAATTCCATCTCCAGCGTGGCGCAGGCATCGTGTGCGACGAGGCATTCGTAGCCCAAATCGGCTGCCGCACGGGTAACGGCGTCAATACACATATGGCTCATCGCGCCGACAATCAGCAGCCGCTTGATGCCGGCTTGTTGCAATTGCTGCTGCAAATCGGTGTCGCGAAAGCTGTTGATTTGCTGCTTCACAATCACAGGCTCGCCTGCCAGCGGCGCCAGGCCGGTGTGGATTTGCGCGCCTTCGGAGCCGTCGGCGAAAAATGGCGCGTTGTCGCCTGCAAATACGTGGCGTACATGAAATACCGGCAGACCTTGCGCACGGAATTTTTCTAACAGGCGGGCACCGTTGGCCGCTGCGGCTTCGGTGTTGTCGAGCGGCCATTTTGCGCCGTTGAAAGTGGGGAAATAATCGTTTTGAAAGTCGATAAGCAACAAAGCGGTATCAGTCATTTTCATTTCCTTTCTGTCGGGGTGGGCAAGACGGATGCCGGGGCGTTGCGCAATCCGCTTGCGGCTATTATGGCCAACCGGGGGCAGGCGTGGCAACCATTGTTTGCAGGTATTTGAAAGGCCGTCTGAAAACGGGTTCAGACGGCCTTGAGTGTTTGCGGCGGCAGCCGTTTATGCGGCCGGGACGATTTCAATCGTGGTGGCGCGGACGCGCGGGCTAATCATGGAGGCAAGGTAGTTGCTGTGGCCGTATTTGATGCGGTAGGCGGAATCGACGCGCTCGTTGAGCAGCTCGTCGTCGGTTTTGATGAATTGTACCGCGGTGTCTGCGCCGCCGCTGCGGATGATGCCGCTTTGTTGTGCCAGCGCGGCTTGATACCAGCTGGAGGCTGCGCCGCGGTAGGCGCGCACGAATAAGCGCCCGCTCACGACTACCGCCCAAACGCGGGTGGGGGTGCCGGTGGTGTGGCCGTCTTCGCGGAAGGGGGCGATTTCCATATCGTCGGCTTGGTTGATTTGGTTGACGGTGTCGATTTGCCAGTTCATGACAATACTCCTGTAATGATGAATGAAGCGTGGGCGGTTTTCAGCGTGCAGTATAAACTTTCGAGCGCGGGTTTGCTATCGAGGCCATCTGATTAGCTGCGCTACATCATGAAAACCGCTGCTTCTGCCAAGCTGTTGTTGGCCGAAGGTCTCAGGCCGTCTGAATTTCAGACGGCCTGTATTTTGTCGTAAAGCGGTATGTGTTTGAATAGCGGCTGTGGCTCGCCGTTTTGGCTCTGTTTGGCGTGATTAGGCTATAAAGGAAAGGCCGTCTGAATGATTGTGAACTTGGCCAACTTAAGCTGTTGGTGCCTGTTCAAATCATTCAGACGGCCTTTGCCGCTTCGGTTCAGAGCGTGCCAATCAACCGGCAAACGTATTGCACTGATTGATGTCGCCGCTCTGATAGCCGCGTTTGAACCAAGTCATGCGTTGCTCGGATGAGCCGTGGGTGAAGCTGTCGGGCACGGCATAGCCTTGCGATTGTTTTTGCAGGCGGTCGTCGCCCACCGCGGCGGCGGCGCTGACGGCTTCCTGCAAGTCGCCGGTTTCAAACAGGTTTTCCTGCTCGGCGTGGCGCGCCCAGATGCCGGCGAAGCAGTCGGCCTGCAATTCGAGTTTGACTGAAAGCGCATTGGCCTGACGCTGATTGGCACCTTGTTGCGCCTGATGCACTTGCGGCAGCACGCCGAGCAGATTTTGCACGTGGTGGCCGACTTCGTGGGCAATCACATAGCCGAATGCGGTGTCGCCTGCTGCGCCCAACTTGTTGCGCATGTCTTCATAGAATGACAAGTCGAGGTAGACTTTGCGGTCGCTCGGGCAATAGAACGGCCCCATTGCCGCTTGGCCGGTGCCGCAGGCAGTTTGTGTGCCGGCGGTGTAGAGCACGAGGGTGGGCGGGCTGTATTTGGCGCCGTTTTGGGCGAAATAATTGCTCCAGGTGGTTTCGGTGTCGGCCAATACCACACGCGCCAACTCGTTGAGCTGGGTTTCCTGCTCGGAAGAAAGGGTGGATTGCTGTGTGGTTGCGGTGCCGATGCTGGGTGTGCCGACCACGCCGGAGAGGTCGATGCCGTAATAAGCGCCGACCAGCAATACGATAATACCGAGTATGCCGGTGCTTTTGCCGCCGATGCGGCGGCCGCTTTGGCCGCGGCGGTCTTCTACATTGGAACTTTGCTTGCGTCCTTGCCAGCGCATGACGGGTATCCTTTAATCAGGTTAAACAAACGAGGGGTATTATACGGCAGATTATGGCCGTCTGAACGGATATGCGCGCGAAGGCGGGTTTTCAGGCCGAACGGTTGTGGTGTTTTTCAGACGGCCTCACCAATCGCCGCGTTTGAGTCTTTCGATTTGGCGGCGGTCGCGTTTGGTGGGGCGGCCGTCGGGATAGGCGGCGCTGTTGCGTCCGGCATGATCGAGCAACTTTTGCTGTTCGCGCAATTCGGCGGTTTTCATGTCTTCCTGATACAGCAGGCGCGCTTCGGGGGCGGGGCGGCGTTGGTGGTTGAGGGCGAGCACTTTGATTTTGTAGGGCAGGGAATTGAGCGTGAGGTCGATGGTGTCGCCCGCGCTGATATTTTTGCTGTTTTTCACTTTGCTGCCGTTGACCTGTACGCGCCCCAGCTCGATGTGCTTTTGCGCCAGCGCACGGGTTTTGAAAAAGCGGGCGGCCCAGAGCCATTTGTCGAGCCGCATGGCGGTGTTGTCGGCGGATGGTTTCATATTTCTGTCATGTGATTGAATTGTCGGGCAGTTTAGCATAAGATGCAGACACAGGCGGTTTAGTGCTGCTGCACTATCTTGCCGTATCTATTTGCATATAAGGCTTCAGACGGCGTTTTTAAAGATAAGGCCGTCTGAAAAGCTGAAGGAATTTTATCAAATTGATGGTCACAAATGCTGTCAAAGCGGCCATCTTCGCGTATGATTACGCACGAATCTTATTGATGAGAGCAACAGTTATATGAAACCTGTTTTTCTGGATTTTGAACAGCCTATCGCTGAATTGACCAAAAAAATCGACGAATTGCGCTTTGTGCAGGGCGAATCGGCGGTGGATATTTCCGACGAAATCACCCGCCTGCAAAAGAAGAGCGCCGATTTGAGCAAGTCGATTTTCAGCAAACTCACACCTGCGCAGGTGTCGCAAGTATCGCGCCATCCGCAACGCCCCTACACGCAGGATTACATCGACGCGATTTTCACCGATTATGAAGAATTGCACGGCGACCGCCATTTTGCCGACGATAAAGCCATTATCGGCGGCTTGGCGCGTTTCGAAGGCCAAAGCGTGGTGGTTATCGGCCATCAAAAAGGCCGCGACACCAAAGAAAAAATCCGCCGCAATTTCGGCATGCCGCGCCCCGAAGGCTACCGCAAAGCCTTGCGCCTGATGCAAACGGCTGAAAAATTCAGCCTGCCGATTATGACTTTTGTCGACACACCCGGCGCTTATCCGGGCATCGGCGCAGAAGAGCGCGGCCAGTCTGAGGCCATCGGCCGCAACCTTTACGAGCTCACGCGCCTGCGTGTGCCGGTGTTGTGCACCATTATCGGCGAGGGCGGCTCCGGCGGCGCGCTGGCGATTGCCGTGGGCGATTATGTAAACATGCTGCAATATTCCACTTATTCGGTGATTTCGCCCGAGGGCTGCGCGTCGATTTTGTGGAAAACCGCCGAAAAAGCCCCGGATGCCGCCCAAGCCTTGGGCATCACCGCCAAACGCTTAGCCGAGCTGAACCTGATTGACCGCATCATCGACGAACCGATGGGTGGCGCCCACCGCGACCATGCTGAAATCACCGGCCGCGTGAAAGAAGTGTTGCGCGAAGAATTGCGTGCCGCACAGGATATGTCGACCGCTGATTTGCTGAGCCGCCGCTTCGACCGCATCATGGCTTACGGCCAGTTTGTCGAGAAATAAGCAACGGCTGTTTATCTGTTATACAGCATATACCATCCGCAAGCAGACCGTGAGTCTGCTTGTTTTTTATCGTTCAGACGGCCATTGAGCGGCCCTCATCATTATTTATCGGATAAAGATTGATGAACTTCAATACGCATTTCCAAACGCCCGACCTGCCGCAGGCGCTGGCGTCTGCCTGGCCGTCTGAAATTGGGGCGGGCAGACGCATCGAAGTCGGTTTGAGCGGCGGGCTGGATTCGGTGGTATTGCTGCATGTGTTGGCGGCATTGCGGCCACGCTTCGGTTTTGTGTTGCAGGCGGTGCATGTGCATCACGGCTTGAACGCGGCCGCTGATGAGTGGGCGCAATTTTGCCGGACATTATGCGGGCGGCTGGATGTGGCGTTGCGGTTGGAGAAAGTGCAGGTTGATGCGGCGGGGCTGGGCGTGGAGGCGGCAGCGAGAAAAGCGCGTTATCAGGCGTTTGGCGACGGTGCGTGCGAGGTGTTGGCGCTGGCGCACCACCGCAACGACCAAGTGGAAACTTTCCTGCTGGCGGCCTTGCGCGGCGGCGGGCTGCGGGCGCTGGCGGCGATGCCGGAATGGCGGCCTTTAAACGGACAAACCCGCATTTGGCGGCCTCTGCTGGCTTATCGGCGTGAGGAATTGGCGGCTTATGCGGCGGCGCACGGTTTGGATTATGTGCAGGATTCGAGCAACAGCGACCATTCGCTGTTACGCAACTGGCTGCGCTGCGAAGGGCTGCCGCCGTGGCGCGCGCGCATGCCGCAGCTGGATGCGCATATTGTGCGCAGCGTGGCGGCTTTGCAGGACGAGTTGGCGTTGCTGGATGAAGTGGTGGCAGCAGACTGGCAGACGTTGCATACCGACGGTGATTTTGATGTGGTGAAATGGCGCACTTTGAGTGCCGCCCGCCGCCGCCAGCAATTGCTGCATTTGGCCAAGGCGCACGGGTTGGGCGTGCCGACGCATGAGGGCGTGGCCGATTTTGAGCGGGTGTTGTCGACGCTTCAGACGGCCTCTGCACAATGGCGGCTGCCGCGTGGTGAGGTTTATGCTTATCAAAACCGTTTGTTTGCTTTGGCCGACGGTTGGCAGCAGGCATGTTTTTGGTTGGATGAAGAGAAAAATCAACCGGGCCGTCTGAACAATCTCTTAACAGAAAACGGTTTTACCTTGCGCAGGCATTCGTTTGGCTTGAGTGAAGAAATGTTAAATTCGGTAGGGCGGGTGCGGGCGGTTGCTACCGGTGATATGCTTGATTTGACCGTTGGTCGCAAAAGTGTAGGGAAAATTTTACAGGAATGCCGTGTGCCGCCGTTTGTCAGAAAATATTGGCCGATTGTAACGGATAGTGAAAATCGCT
>CAYVIS010000048.1:0-11327 GCA_964451565.1 uncultured Neisseria sp. | reverse complement strand
AGCAGAGGCAGCCGCCGGCAATTTCGGCCACGGGAATGCCGTTGTCGCTCAACACCGCGCCATCGATGCCGATTTCGCCGAATTCGTTGACGATAATCACCCATTTTTCAGCGGGATTTTTTTGCGCCATCAGGCTTTTGAGGGCGGTGGTTTTGCCGGTGCCCAAAAAGCCGGAAATCAGATGGACTTTGGTTTTGTTTACTGACATTGTTTGCAGATTCCTGTTAAAACCACATGTTCTTCTTTTAAGGCAAAGCCGCTGGCCGCCACGCCTGCGCGCAGCGCCGCCCATTCGTTGCTGAGGGTTTGCTCGTCGACCGCGCCGCATTCGGTGCACACCAAAATAAAGGCGCTGTGGTGGGCTTCGTCGCCGTGGCAGTGGCTGCCGCACTCGTGTTGCGCGTGGCTGCACAACACATAGCCGTTGACCGCCGCCACTTTGTGCAACACGCCCTGTTCCGCCCAGAAATCGAGTGCGCGATAGGCGGTGGGCGGCGCTACCACGCCTTCGCTTTCCTGCTGCATCTGCGAGAGCACGTGGTAGGCTTTAATCACACCGCTCTGCTTGAGGACGATGTCGAGCACCTGCCCGCGCAAAGCCGTTACCTGCGCGCCGCTGCGGCGGGCTTGGTCGAGAATGTTTTGTTTGGTGTTTTGCATGCTTGGCCGAAAGCCGCCTTTTCAGACGGCCTCATCAATAATGATTGCTTTGTGATTGTTATAGTATAACCTGATTCAGAAACAAACTGCAAAAGGCCGTCTGAACGCGTTCGATAAAGAGCGGCGAACGATTTCAGACGGCCTTGGTTTAATATGGAGCCAACTTATTTAAACCAGCCTTTGATTTTCTGAAACAACGAAGTGCTCTGTTTCTCGAATTCTACCGGTGCAGCTTCCGCTTTCACCGCCTTGCGTGCCACCGGCAGCGCGCCGAAGCTTTGCGCCACCGGCATGATTTCGATGCTGTTCACATTCATGTGCGCCGGGCGCTGATACAGCCACAACACCGTTTGGGCGATGTCTTCCGGGCTGATGAAATCAACATTTTCATACAGCTTGGCCGCACGGTCGTCGTCGCCTTTAAAACGCACATTGGAAAATTCGGTATCGCCGCACAAACCCGGCTCGATATTGCTCACGCGTATGCCGGTCCCCGCCAAATCCGCGCGCAGATTGAGGCTGAACTGGCGCACAAATGCTTTAGTGGCGCCGTAGACATTGCCGCCGGGGTAGGGATAAGTGCCCGCGATGGAGCCCAGGTTGATGATATAGCCGCCCTCGCGCGCCACCATTTGCGGCAGCACTTGGCGGGTCAGGTAAGTGAGGCCGATGATATTGGTTTGAATCATGGTGAGCCAATCGTTGAAATCGGCTTTGTCGGCATTATCGAGGCCGAGTGCCAAGCCCGCATTGTTGACCAGGCAGTCGATGTCGGCAAAATGCTCGGGAATCCGCGCCAGCGCCTCATCCACCGATGCCGTGTCCGCCACATCCATCTGCAGGGGCAGAAACGGCTCGCCCAGCTCCAATTTGAGCGCCTCAAGCTTATCCAACCGCCGCGCCGCACCAATCACCTGATAACCTGCATGCACCAACACGCGGCACATTTCCGCGCCAAACCCGGCCGAAGCGCCGGTAATCAGAATTGCCATTTTACTCTCCTTGCCTTTCTTTACATAGTCTGAACAGTATTTTCGGTTATGATAAGCCTACAACACTCCAACACAAACCACAAGGAACAAACCATGATGAATATCAAGACCACTCTGGCCGCATTGGCCTCGGCGGCCGTATTCACCCTCGCTGCCTGCGGCGGCAGCGGCGGCGGCGAAGCCAAAGGCCCGAATTCGGAAGAACGCACCACCGCATTCAAAGCCATGATGCCGAATTTCAGCAACATGGGCAAAATGGTGAAAGGCGAAGAGCCTTATGATGTGGAGAAATTCAAAACCGCAGCGCTTGCCTTTGCCGACGAAAGCAAAAAACCGTTTGAACACTTCGAGCGCGATGCCGCCGTTGACGGCAAACCGCAAGATGGCGACGCCCTGCCCGCCGTGTGGGAAAAACCGGAAGACTTCAAAGCCGCCGAAGCACAATTCCACGCCGCCGTTGAGAAGCTGACCAGCGAAGCGCAAAGCGGCAATCTGGATACTATCAAAGTGGCCTACGGCGATGTAGGCGCATCCTGCAAAGCCTGCCACGACAACTTCCGCCGCCCGAAATAAACGTTTGCGCGGATGATGATTAAAGGCCGTCTGAAAGCTTGTGGGCTTTCAGACGGCCTTTTTGATTGAGCCGCCCATCCTCGAAACCGTCATAAAAAACGGCCTGAATCATCAGGCCGTCTGAGACATGAGCGCTGCGCTTTAAGGCAATTCGCCGTTTTTGCGTTTGGCTTTAAAGTCTTTGGTTTCGCTGACAATCACTTTAGACAGCAGCAATAGTGCAATCAAGTTGGGAATCGCCATCAGGCCGTTGAAGGTATCGGCGGCAGACCACACCAAGTCGAGGCTGGCAACGGTGCCGAGCATCACGGTGGCCACATAAATCACGCGGTAAAGCGGTACGAAGCCGTCGCCGAATACATAGGCGGCACATTTTTCACCGTAGTAACACCAGCCCAAAATGGTGGAGTAAGCGAAGAAAATCAGACCGAAGGTGACAATCCAGCCACCGGGGCCGGGCAGCATATTGTTGAACGTATGCGTGGTCAGCGCCGCGCCGGTTTCGCCTGCCGGGCTTTGGTTGCTGAGGATGCCCATTACCAACACGATACCGGTGATGCTGCACACGATGATGGTGTCGAGGAAAGTACCGGTCATCGACACCAGTGCTTGGCGCACCGGATGGTCGGTTTTGGCGGCGGCAGCGGCAATCGGTGCCGAGCCCATACCCGCTTCGTTGGAGAACACACCGCGCGCCACGCCGTAGCGGATTGCCGCACCGGCCATGCCGCCCGCTGCCGCGCTGAAGTTAAACGCTTCACTCAAGATGGTTTCGACAGCAGGCACCACCATATCCAGATGCAGGGCGATAATCAGCAGGCCGCCCAACACATACAGTACTGCCATAAACGGCACGATAATCGAAGCGGCTTTGGCAATGCTTTTGATGCCGCCCAGAATCACGATGCCGGTCAACACAGTCAAAATCACGCCGGTAATCCAAGGGGAAACGTTGAAGCTGCTTTGAATCGACATCGCCACCGAGTTGGCCTGCACCGAGCTGCCGATGCCGAATGAGGCGATGGTGCCGAACAGGGCAAACAGCAGCGCCATCCATTTCATGTTGAGGCCGCGTTCGATGTAATACATCGGGCCGCCCGACATTTCGCCTTTTTTGTTAATCACACGGTATTTCACCGCCAGCACGCCCTCGCCATATTTGGTGGCCATACCGAAAATAGCGGTAATCCACATCCAGAATACCGCGCCCGGGCCGCCTAATACCACAGCAGTGGCCACACCGGCAATGTTACCGGTACCGATAGTGGCCGACAGCGCAGTCATCAGCGCGCCGAAGTGAGAGATATCGCCTTCGTGGTCGCTACCGTCCTCTTTCTTGTGATGCGGCCTAAAAGCCTGCTTGAGCGCATACCCCAGCATGCTGAACTGTAAACCCTTCAGCAACACAGTCAGCAATACGCCTGTACCCACCAGCAACACCAACATTGCCGGCCCCCATACCCAACCGCCGAGGGTATCAAAAAAGTTCTTCAGCCCTTCCATTTCGGCCTCCTGAATTGTTGACAATTTATTTGGATAGCCAACATTTCAGCATAAGACGTTAAGAAACGCAAGCTGCCGTTAACGCGTTTTAATGGATTCCGTCAATCAGCAGGCGTGAAAATAAACAAAGGCCGTCTGAAAAGTTTTCAGACGGCCTTTAATTGATTTTAAAACCAGTTTTATTCTCTGTTTATTACATAATCTAAAGTTAAATCATCTAAATAAATAATTTGTTTCTTTATTGCACAGTGAAATCGGCTTTCAGGTCAAAAGACGGAATCGGCACGGCAAAGCGTTCGCCGTAATCGTCTTCAAATTCGTAATGCCCTTCCATACAGCCCCACGGCGTTTTCAAATGCGCACCGCTGCTGTATTCATAATCTTCGCCCGGATACAACACCGGCTGCTCGCCCACCACGCCGATGCCCGACACTTTCTCCACTTCGCCGTGCGCATCGGTGATTTCCCAATGGCGTTTGCGCAGCGTGATGGTGTTGTCGCTGTGATTGCGAATGGTAATCCGATAGCTGAACACATATTTGTCTTTCATCACATTGCTTTGTTCGGCCAGATAATTCGGTTGCACTTCGATTTCGATATTGTTCATATCCCTCTCATTTTTATACTTTTATTTTTCAGACGGCCTAAATAATCCAGGCGGCAATCTTCAACACCGACAAGGCAAACAGCGCTGCGATGATATCGTCCAGCATAATGCCGAAGCCGCCGTGTACACGCGCGTCAAACCATTTAATCGGCCAGGGCTTGAGGGCATCAAACAGACGGAACAAAATAAATGCCGCCAGCCACCAGCCCCAATGAAACGGCGTAAATGCCAACACCAGCAGCATCGCCACGATTTCATCCCACACAATGCCGCCATAATCTTGGATACCCAATTCGCGCTCGGTGTGGCTGCAAATTTGAATACCCCACACAAACAAGACCGCGCACAAAGCCGCCAGCCACCAACCGTTAATACCAATCAGATACAGCACAAACGCTATCGGCAGTGCAGGCAGCGTGCCGAACGTGCCAGGTGCCACAGGGGCAAGTCCGGTACCGAAGCCGAAGCCGAGCAGACATAAAGGCCGCTGCAGCAGCCACGAAAAAGTAGGTTTTATCTCAGCCAAAATGATCGAATCCTAAAGAAGACAATTGGATTTCGCTGCCGTCTGCCGCTTCAATGCGCAAACCGCTGCCGCTGTTGATTCTGCCGATACGGCTCACCGCCGTCCCGCTTGTTCTACCAGCCGCCAGCACGGCTTCACGGCACGTCGATGGTGCGGTAAACACCAATTCATAATCATCACCGCCGCCGAGCATACACTCATACAAACGCGCTTGCGGCAATGCGTCACGCAGTTGTGGCAAGGTCGGCAACAGGTCGGCAGCAATCACCGCACCAACATCCGATGCCCGCAAAATATGGCCGACATCCTGCGCCAGGCCGTCTGAAACATCTTGCGCAGCATGCGCAAACGGCAGTAATGCCTGCCCCAACCCCACTCTTGGCGTCGGACGCAGCAGCGCCGGTTCGCAGGCGGCATAAACAGCTTCCGGTAACTCAAACATACCCTGTCGATGATACAAAGCCGCTGCTGCCGCACCTAAGTTGCCCGACACCCAAATATCATCACCAACCTCAGCCGCATCCCGTCGCAGCGCCTGCCCTTGCGGCAACTCACCTGCGATGGCGACGTTAAACACATAATCGCCTTTGGTGGTGTCTCCCCCAATCAGCGTCACGCCAAACTGCTTGGCCAATGCAAACAAGCTGTCGCAAAAAGCCGTCAGCCAAGCCTCATCCAACGCAGGCAGCGCTGCACTCAGTAACGCCCAACGCGGCTGCGCACCCATTGCGGCCATGTCGGAAATATTGACCGCCAACACTTTGTGCGCCAAATCGGCAGGCGCGACATCCGCAAAAAAATGACGACCTGCCAGCAACATATCGCTGCTGAAACACAAATCAAACCCCGACCGTGGCCGTACAATAGCCGCATCGTCGCCAATACCCAGCACCACTTGCGCATCATGCTGCTGCCGAGCCAAATAGCGGCGGATAAAATCAAATTCAGTCATCAACAGTCCAAAGCTGCGTTTGTGCAGCAGGCATTTTCACAGCAAAAACATGATTCAAGCAGCCACATATCGAAACCGATAATTCATTCTGCCCATCCGGAACGGTGCATTATAAACCAAAACCGACCGCTCTACGCCCAAACGCACAAAACCCCGCCGAAGCGGGGTTTTTCACATCTTACTATCCGAAAGATTACGGACGGGTGTAACCGTGGATAGAAGATTTCGGGCCCGGAATCCAGCCGTCTTCAACAGCGGCGCGTTCGCCCTCAACTTGACCCGGAGCAACTTGTTTGGTTACCAAGGTACGGATCTTAACGTCTACGCGACGGTCGGGTTCGATACATGCAATCAGAGCAGCACGTTTTTTGGCGCGTGATACTTTAGAGCCCAGTTTAGCTACTTCGGCTTCGCAAGAAGCAGTCATGCGCGCTTGAGACTCACCCAAGCCGACAGTAGTAATCTTGCTTGAAGGTACGCCGCGGTTAACCAGGTAGTTGGCCACAACATTGGCACGACGCTCAGACAGTGCTTGGTTGTAAGCTTCAGAACCCATAAAGTCAGTGTGACCTTCAACGCGTACGGCTTCTACGTTGGTGTTGCTCAGGCGTTGAGCCAAGGCATTGAGGGTTTCAGTTGCTTCAGGACGCAGATTGTCTTTGTCGAAGCCGAACAGAGTGTTGGCAGACAGCGCAACAGTTTCGTCAGCATATTCGGGAGCAGTTTGAACCGGGGTAGCGTCACCACACTCGATACGGCCTTGAGTGGCTTTATCCAGGTAGGTATTTTCCCAGCACTCACCGTAGTTGTTACGAACAACGGTTTGCTCACGGTCAACAGTGTAGCCGTGTTTGGTATGCGCTTCGCTGGCCATTGCAGTGCCAGAAGCCACCAGAGCAACGAACAAGGCGCTCAATTTAAGCTGTTTGGTCATTTTATTCCCTCATCAAAAAATTGTTATGCAACGATGCGCAAAATACGCAACCGCTACAAATCACCAATATACAGGCCGCTATAAAACGGCGGCAAATCGGATATATCAGGTTTGCACTATAAAAAGCTAAAGGCAAACTGTCAATAGCGCGCTGCCTGAGCACAACTGCGAAACGGCCCGCTTCCTAATACTGAATCATGCCGAAAAATCAATTCTGTGTCATTTATTTACAACCAAATTGCACAGCTTGCCGCCCAGTCGTTGCACAAAAGCAACAACAATTAACAGCAGACAAAATGCCCGTATATTACAAATCCAAGATAGTTTCTGTAAAAACAAAAGCTTTCTTTATTAAACCGCTTATTTGGGCAAAGTAGCATAAAATATGCTACATTTAAAATACAGTGTCGCACAAATCCCACATTCCTTTCAGCTTATTCCCATGAAACTACAACAACTACGCTATGCATTGGAAGTTTACCGCCACAATTTGAATGTATCCGAAGCGGCCGACGCCCTCTATACATCGCAACCCGGCATATCCAAACAAATCCGCCTGCTTGAAGAAGAATTGGGGGTGCAGATTTTTATCCGCAGCGGTAAGCGCGTGGTGTCGGTGTCGCAACCGGGCAAAGCGGTATTGGAGCTTTCCGAGCGGATTCTGCGCGACGTACAAAACATCAAAAACATCGGCAGCGAGTTTACCGACCACGACAGCGGTTCGCTCACCATCGCCACCACCCACACCCAGGCGCGTTACGTTTTGCCCGAAATCGTAGCCGAATTTGTGCAGCGTTACCCAAAAGTAGAATTAAGTATCCGGCAAGGAAGCCCTACCGCCATTTCGCAAATGGTCAGCAGCGGCGAGGCCGATTTTGCCATTGCCACCGAATCACTCGACGACCACATTGATTTGCGCAAGCTGCCCTGCCATCAATGGACCCATGCCGTAGTGGTGCCGCACGACCATCCGCTGCTCGAATGCCGCCATCCGCTAAGCATTCATGATTTGGCTACTTTCCCATTGGTAACTTACGAATTCGCATTCAACAACGGCAGCAGCATTGCCCGCGCTTTCCAAAAAGCCCGCATCGAGCAGCCCAAAGTCGCTCTTTCCGCTGCAGACACCGACGTTTTGAAAACTTATGTCAAGCTCGGCCTCGGCGTGGGTATTATGGCAAAAATGGCATTCGATCCGAAAAACGATGCTGATTTGCAACTGGTGGATGCCGACCATCTTTTCGACGCTTCCTCCACCTACATCGCCCTGCGTCCGGATACTTACTTGCGCGGCTATACTTATGACTTTATCAACCTGTTTGCACCGCAACTGACACGCGAACGCATCGACAAAATACTTTATACGCCGATTGAGGAAGATTTCTCGATTTAACCAGTTCATTACGATAAAGGCCGTCTGAAAGATTTATCTAAAAAATCTTTCAGACGGCCTTATATATACTGCGTTTGTTTATTCATTTATGTTAGAGGTATGGCACTGCACCTGCTGCCTGCTCATAGATTTCAGCTGCACTGCTGGGCGATAGTACATAAGCAGAGTCAGCAAACGCCTCGGTTTTGGTGATAGTGTCCGTTATACTGTTTGCCGGAATGGCAGGTTCTATGGCCAGCATTTCACTCAAAACCAAATCGTCGGACAAGCGGGCCAACATTTCATCGGCGGAATACTCGTTGCCATCAATCACAAAAGTATCAACCGCCACATGGCTGCCTGCTTCCGAATATTGGTTGAGAATGGTCAGTACATCGTTTGAACCTGCAAGTGAAAACACCCAATTGGTGCCGCCTTGGTTATTAGAGGCCGTCTGAAAGGTAAGATTGCTTTCAAAAATACCTTCGCCAAACCTTACCGTATTGTTGCCCTCATAATCGGATATGATGTCGCTTTCATTACCTAGATTAAACAGATAGGTATCGTTGCCGGCACCGCCATTGAGCCTGTCTGTGCCGCTGCCGCCGTCAAGCGTATCATTACCATCGCCGCCGTTAAGGGTGTCGTTGCCGTCCATACCGTAAAGGGTATCGTCACCGCGGCCGACATTCAGCCGGTTATTACCGCTGTTGCCCGTGAGCATATTGTCGCCATTGTTACCTGCTCCAAAGATATCTGCATTGCCGGTTAATGTCAGATTTTCTACATTCGCAGATAGCGTATAGCTTATGCTGCTGTACACGCTGTCGTTGCCCCGGTCGGCAATTTCAATCACCATATCATTGCGGCTGTCGACATAATAAATATCGTCGCCTGCGCCACCGCTCATCCGGTCATCACCTGCCTTACCGTCAATGATATCGTTGCCTGTGCTGCCGGTAAGCACATCATTTTCTGGCGTACCCAATATGGTTTGATTGTCGATATCATAGCTCGGAATTTCTTTTAAAACGGCAAATTCCGACAAGGAATAGCTGCGGTCAGCAAAAATAAAGGTATCAATTGGAATGGATTGAATATTGTTGTCTTGGTCCGGATAGCTATCCGGAAAAGGATAAATTATTAGCGAAGATTGAAGCGCTCCTTTTATGTTGATAATCCAAGTATCAAAGCTGCTATAAACCACAACATCATCAATGCCAATATCGTCAGCGAAGCGCAAACTATTGCTGCCATGCACATCGACAAGCTCATCATGGCCGCTATCGCGTGCAAACCAATAAGTATCATTGCCTTCACCACCATACAGATAATCATTCCCCGAACCACCGTTCAAGATATCGTCACCGGTATCGCCATAAAGGGTATCGTCTCCCTCGCCGCCATTGATGATATCGTTGCCGTCACCACCATAAAGCTTATCGTTCCCGGCGCCCCCGTTTAGAGTATCATTGCCGCCCATTCCGTAAACCGTATCATCGCCCCGACCGGCATTCAGACGATTGACACCGCTATTCCCGGTAAGCGTGTTGGCAGCATTGTTACCTGCACCATAAATATTATCAGAACCACTCAACACAAGATTTTCCACGTGAGTGGCAAGCGTGTAACTGACGCTGCTGTGCACGGTATCCACACCTGCGTTTGCAGATTCCACAATTTTATCGCCGATGTCGTCGACATAATAAATATCATTCCCCGCACCGCCTCTCATGATATCGGCTCCAATGCCGCCAATCAGGATATCGTTGCCTTCCCCACCCTCTAAAACATCATCACCGCTACCGCCATCCAGCGTGTCATGACCACGGTGGCCGCGTAACACATCATCTCCGGCCTGGCCATTTAAATGGTCATCCAAATTCGCGCCGTCTATCACATCATTGCCGTCCGTACCTTCAAATTCAGTAACTTGAGCGTATTCGGCTGCATAGACAATAAAGCTTTCCCAGCTATCGAAATTCCGCCCCTCAACAGCAAAATCACCGATTTTCTCGGGAGAAAAATCCGTCAGAATCAACGTTTGAGAAATAGTCTCCATCTCATCCAGATATTCAATATCCATCGTGATCAGTACATTTTCACTAACCCATTCTTCCTTATCAATATCATAATATGTATGAACCCTCTCCTCATTAATGACATGAGGAACTTTTGCCTTTACCGCATCAAAAGTAAACGTAATTTCAGCCTGATTTTCGGCAACCACCACCTGAATCTCACGTGGCGAACCATCAATAAAATCCAACCGTAGTCCATTTTGTTGAGGTGCTAATTCGCTGGCAGACAAAGAGAGCTCAGGATAATCATAATAAGTGGTATAAAAATACCCCTCGGTATTGCTTGCCATACCACTGCCACCATAGATCGTATACTCCTGTCCCCGTTCATACTCGTCCGCATATCCAAAATTCACATAGTAAGCACCAAAAAAATCTTCATAAAAAACAGACTGTTCTGCAGCATTCATTTCAACATCTCCTCAAATATACAATCATGAATATTGACAATACATTGTCTCCTCACGCTATTTGATTATAGGGCATCAAAGTGGGATTGAGTGGAATAAATATATGAATTATCAATGAATATTGATAAAGGCGCACAAAACCAGCATACAACGAGTTTGGCCGTCTGAATGAGGTTAGGATTGGAAGAGCAAGCCAAAAAAAATCAACCGAAACAGCAGCAAACTGTTTCGGTTGATTCAGATTAGATGTCAGAAAATATGGCCTACGCCATCAAGCATCGACTTAAAGCGCATGCGCACAACCCGACACCATTTTCTTCAGCGCCTGCGGGTCGAGGATTTTAATGTGTTTGTGTTCCACCAAAATCAAACCTTCGTGATGAAACTTCGATAAAGTACGGCTCACGGTTTCCAGCTTCAGCCCTAAATAACTGCCGATTTCCTCACGTGACATGCGCAGGATAAAATCATTGGCGGCAAATCCGCGAGAATAAAGGCGGTTGGAAAGATTCAGCAAAAACGCCGCCAGCCGCTCTTCGGCACGCATATTGCCGAGCAATAGCATAACACCCTGATCGCGCACAATTTCGCGGCTCATCAAGCGAAAAAAATGGGTTTGCAGGCTGGGAATATTCTGGCCGAGCTCTTCCATATGCGCAAACGGCAGCTCGCACACTTCGCTGTCTTCCAGCGCCACCGCATCGCAGCTGTGCACAT
>CAYVIS010000047.1:0-11497 GCA_964451565.1 uncultured Neisseria sp. | reverse complement strand
TTTATCTTTTGTCAAACAGGCCGAATATCATGAAATTTGCCACCGAAGCGATTCATTCCAGCTACGACTGCGACGAACACAACCGCGCGCTGATGCCGCCGATTTATCAAAACAGCATGTTTGCCATGCACGAAATCGGCGAACAGATTCCTTATCGTTATTCGCGCCTCTCGAATCCCACCCGCAAGGTGTTGGAAGACACAGTAGCCGCGTTGGAACACGGCGCGACGGGCTTTGCATTTGCCAGCGGCATGGCGGGGATTGATGCGGTGTGGCGCACTTTTCTGCGCCCGGGCGACACCATTGTGGCAGTGGCCGATATTTACGGCGGCGCGTATGACCTGCTCACCGAAGTGTATGCGCAATGGGGCGTGAACGTGGTGTTTGCCGACCTCACCGAGCCGCAGAATCTCGATAAGATTTTGGCCGAACAAACGGTGAAAATGCTGTGGCTGGAAACGCCATCCAACCCGCTGCTGCGGCTGGTGGACATTGAAGCGCTGGCGGCCAAAGCCAAAGCGGCGGGTGCGCTGGTGGGCATCGACAACACTTTCTCCACGCCGTATCTGCAAAACCCGCTCGATATGGGCTGCGATATTGTGTTTCATTCGGCCACCAAGTATTTGTGCGGCCATTCCGATGTGTTGATGGGCGTGGTGGTGGTGAAAGACGCCAAACACGCCAAGCCGCTGCAAAACATGATGGTCAACAGCGGCGGTGTGGCGGGGCCGATGGATTGCGCGCTGGTGTTGCGCGGCATCAAAACGCTGGCGGTGCGCATGAAGCAGCATCTGGAAAACGCCGCCGAGCTGGCGCGCAGGCTGGAGGCGCATCCGGCAGTGGCGCAGGTGTTTTATCCGGGCTTGGCGAGCCATGAGCACCACGAATTGGCCAAAAAACAAATGCGCGGCTTCGGCGGCGTGGTGTCGGTTTATCTGAAAAACGACAGCAAAGCCGCGGCCAACAGCGTGATTAAAAACCTGAAATTGGTGAAAATGGCCGCCAGCCTCGGCGGCGTGGAAAGCTTGGTCAACCACAGCTTTTCACAATCACACAGCGGCATGTCGCCCGAAGTGAAAGCCGGCTTGGGCATCAAAGAAGGCTTGTTGCGCTTTTCGACGGGGATTGAGGATATTGAAGACATTTGGGCGGATATTGCCGCCGCGCTGGATACGGTGTCGGCAGAATAAGCGAAAGGCCGTCTGAACGCTTGTTTTTCAGACGGCCTTTTTGTGTTTATTCAACCGAACACGCTATAATCCATTCTATTCAAACACATTGCCTGCCAAACATGGCCAAACGCCTGCACACCCACTACGACAACCTCAAAGTCGCGCACGATGCTTCGCCCGAAGCCATCCGCGCCGCTTATCGTGCGCTGTGCAAAAAATACCATCCCGACCAAAACCGCCAAAATCCCGATGCCCACCGCATCATGAGCCTGGTCAACCGCTCTTATCAAGTGCTTTCCCAACCCGAACGGCGCCAAGCCCACGACCAATGGATTGCCGCGCAAACCGCCAAACAAAGCAACGAACCCGAAAAAATCGCCAGCCCGATGCCCGGCGGCTTCCGCAAAGTGCAGGAACCGCTGCCCTATGCCAAGCTGGCGGCGTGGCTGCTGCTGTTGGCACTAATGATTGCCGCGCTCGCCTATTACACCGCCCGCCAGCGTCAAGACGCACCGTTTACCCCAACCCTAGAAAACAGCCGCAGCCGCTGATGCCGCTTTACTGCCATTTAAATAGAATGGATTAGAATTGATCCGAGCATTAATGTATCGTGAAAATCAAAGCAGGTGACTGAGCTTATCGAAGCCATTCTGTCGGGCACGCAAGGCTTCGATAAGCTCAGCCACCCGAGTGCATTGAACTGTTTTATTTCCAATTCACTATAAACAACCGTTTCAGACGGCCTCAAACACCAAACGACCTGATTATTCCGCCTCCGAAAGCCCGCCATGCCGAAAGCCACCTTCTACACCCACATCAGCGACCCCGCCGCGTTTACCTGCCGTCTGGCCGCACGCGCCGTGCAGAGCGGCAGCCGCGTATTGGTTTGGGCAGACGGCGATGCCGCGCTGACGCAGCTCGACACCGATTTGTGGCGCTTTGAAGCCGAAAGCTTTCTGCCACACGAAATCTGGCAGCCCGGCCACACCATGCCGCACGACACGCCGCTGCTGCTGGCTTCAGATACCGCATTGCCGGAAATAGACACCGGCTGGGTGGTGCTCAACCGCTCGCCCGATTTCTGGTGCCAAGCCCCCACCCTGCCCGCACGCGTGCTCGAAATCGTAGGCGACAGTCTCGAAGAATTGGCCGAGGCGCGCGAACGTTTCAGAGCCTACAAGCAGCAAGGGTTTGAAATCGAACATCACAATATGCAGGGCAAGGCGTAAAAACATCGATGCCGAGACTTTTGTAAAATTTTAGGCCGTCTGAATACTGCCACAAGCCCAACACAAACCTTTCAGACGGCCTCTGTCTATCCCCATCTGCACCCACTATGCCTACTGCGCTTTCTTGCCCTTAATCACCTGCATCATTGCAGACATATAAGGCCGTCTGAAACCATGGTTTCAGACGGCCTTGGTGATGAGCATAACTATTTAAAACAACGAATCCAAACTACCGCCACCGCCGCTATTGGCGGGTGCAGCAGGTGTCGCCGGAGCTGCCGGCGCAGCATCGCCGCCGCCCTGCTCTGCCGGACCGGCTTCCGCCCCGCCGCGTGTAGAAGAATCCACTTCTTCAGAGCGAACCGGACGGCTGGAGCGGTTGTCCAGCGGCAATTCGGGGTTGGTGGTTTGCTGCTCGCGCAGGTAGTATTCGCCGCCGCGGCTGACCACGCCGTCTGGCGAAGCCATGCCTTTAACGGCCACGCCGTTCAGGGCAAAACGCATATAGTCTACCCAAACGGGCACGGCGATGGTGCCGCCGTAGCCTGCTCTGCCCATGCTGCGCGGTTTGTCGTAGCCGATATACACGGCGGCCACCAATTCGGGGTTGAAGCCGACAAACCAAGCGTCTTTGTTGTCGTTGGTGGTGCCGGTTTTACCGGCGATATCCGAGCGCCCGACCGCATTGGCGCGGGTGGCTGTGCCGTGGCGCACCACGTCCTGCATCATTCTATACATAATATAGGCATTGCGCGGGTCAATCGCCTGCGGTGCGTTTTCCTTCGCCACCAGCGGCTGCATTTGTGCCCGCAGACGGCCTTGGCTGTCGTAAATCTTATCAATCACATAAGACGACACGCGGTAGCCGCCATTGGCAAACACGGCATAGCCTTCCGCCATTTTCAGCGGCGTGGTCTCGCCGGTGCCCAATGCCATGGAAAGACTGGCCGGGATTTCAGACGGCTTGAAGCCGAAACGCTGGATATATTGCTGCGCATAGTTGACGCCGATCGACATCAAAATGCGGATGGAAACCATGTTTTTAGAAGCCGTCAGCGCTTGGCGCAAGGTGATGTTGCCTGCATAGCGGCCGTCTGAATTTTTCGGGTTCCAAGTTGTGCCGTTGGGGCCTCTGCCCGGCAGAGACAGCGGCGCATCATTGACAACTGTGGATGCAGTCATGCCTTTCGACAAAGCCGCCGAATACACAAACGGTTTGAAAGAAGAACCGGGCTGGCGCTGCGCCTGAGTAGCGCGGTTGAAGGTTTTGCTGTGGAAATCATAACCGCCCACCAAAGCACGCACTGCGCCGGTTTTCGCATCCAATGATACCAACGCGCCTTGCAGCAACGGCTCCTGCACCACATTCCAGCGCTTGCCGTTTTGCTTGAGACGGATAACCGCACCTTTGCGGATTTGTGCATCGCCCAGTTTTTTATTGTTCACCGCCGATGAGGCAAAGCCCAAAGCAGCGCTGTTGAGCGTGGTTTTTTCACCGTTCGGCAACTGAACCTGTACGCCTTTTTTAGCAGCTTCCAACACCACCGCCGGCACCATGCCGTCAACCGTATACAGGCCCGACAGATATTGGCTGATGGTTTCTTCCACATCTTCCGATTTGTTCAAATCCAGATAATGCTCGGCGCCGCGGTAACGGCTGCCGCGGTCGAAATTGCGCAAAGCTTTGCGCAAGGCCTGCGTGGCTGCACGCTGATGCTCGGTGCTGACGGTGGTATAGACTTTAAAGCCCTGCGTGTAGGCATCTTCACCGTATTTTTCGTAAAGCTCCTGCCGCACCATCTCCGCCACATACAGCGCGCTCTGGTCGATTTTCTGCACATAACGTTCATAATGCAGCTCTTCCGCCAACGCCTGCGCCCGCTGCTGCGAAGTCACCATACCGAGCTCGACCATATTGTTCAGAATATATTGCTGGCGCACTTTGGCACGCTCGGGATTCACAATCGGATTAAACGCGGAAGGCGCTTTGGGCAGACCGGCCAGAATAGAAGCCTCGGCCAAAGTTAAATCTTTGACGTCTTTGTTGAAATATATCCGTGAAGCCGCTGCAAAGCCGTAAGCCCGCTGCCCCAAATAAATCTGGTTGAAATAAAGCTCGAGAATCTGGTCTTTACTCAACGATTGTTCGATTTTATAGGCCAGCAGCGCTTCATTGAATTTACGCGTAAACGTTCGTTCGCTGCTCAGGTAGAAATTCCGCGCCACTTGCTGTGTGATGGTGCTGGCGCCGGATTGCACGCCGCCGGTCACATTGCCGACCGCCGCACGCAGCACGCCGATAACATCCACGCCCCAGTGTTCGTAAAAACGCTTGTCTTCCGCGGCCACAACCGCATCTTTCAGCACTTTCGGGAAATCTTTGATTTTTGTAAAGGAACGGCGCTCTTCACCATATACGCCGATGACCTTGCCGTCTGAAGAATAAACCGTCAGCGGCATTTTCGGCTGGTAATGTTGCACCGTATCCAAAGAAGGCAGTTTCGGATAGGTCACCAAAATCGCAATCGCAATCAAGCCCACTGCGAAAAGTACCAGACCCAATACCAAACCCACACAAGTTGTTATAATTTTTTTAATCATGACCAATTAATATTGCCATCTCAAGCATTAAATAAAGTAAAATAACAAAATATTTCGGCAAGCCATTGTTACGGCCATGTAAACCGAATAATAAATTCGTTACGGACACAAACTGACACTCATTTCCACAGTAGGAAAGTTACACTATGCGTTTAGTAAAAAAGCAAAAGAATACAAGCAGTAAAGCTTCTTCGGGCATCAGCATGCGTTCGGCAATAGGCGTAGACATCAGCCAACATGCCATTAAAATGGTGCAGCTCTCAGGCCGTAGTTTAAACCAAATTCAATTAGAAAAATACGCCATCACCAAGTTGCCTAAGAATATTGTCAAGGGCAACAAAATTCAAGACTACGACCAACTCGTTGCATATATGCAACATACATACACTCAGCTGGGCACTTCATCGAAAAATATTGTGGCAGCATTACCCCAAAGCTTGGCCACCGTCGAAACCACGGTCTATAGCACCAAAGAAACAGATTTAGACATTGAAGACTTCGTAGAGTTCGAAATTTCCCAAATCGCACCCATCGAAGAAATGAATTACGACCACCAAGTCACCGGTGTCTCCATCATGCCTGCCGGGCAGCAAGTGTTGCTGACCGCAGCAAAAAAAGACGATGTCGAGCCCCGCATCGAATTATTCGAAACTGCAGGTTTGCCGCTGGCTGTGATGGATGTGGATTTGTTTGCCCAAAACAACGCCTTCTCTTTCTGGATTAACCAGCACGCACCTGAACTGACCAACGAAAAAATCGCCATTTTCGGCATTTACGCCACCCAAATGTATGCACTTATCGTGCAAAACGGTCAAATTCTCTACAAACAGGAAACTTCCGTCAGCAATGAGCAACTCAACCAGCTGATTCAGCGCACCTATCAGGTTACCGAAGAGAAAGCCGACCAAATCATCAGCGCGGTAGATAAACCTTCCGACTACCAGACTCAAGTGGCCGACCGCTTCAACACCCAAGTTGCACAAGAAATCCAGCGTGTGCTCCAGTTTTACTACACCACGCAGTCTAACGAGCAATTCTCGGATGTAAAGCATATCCTGTTGACCGGCAACGCCTCGCAACAAAACGGGCTACCAGAAACTATTTTTTCGCAAACCAATACCGCAACCGAGTGTATCCACCCGATTATTTATGCAGCCGGCGGCCATAAAATAGATTTATCACAACTACAAATCGACGCACCTTCACTCACGATTGCTTTTGGTTTGGCATTAAGGGGGCTTTAACATGATTGAATTAACCAGAATCAACCTTCTGCCTTATCGGGAAGAAATACAGCAGAAAAAGAAGCAGCAGTTTAAAGCGCTGATGCTGCTTGCGCTTTTAATCGGCTTGGGCTTGTCTGCCCTGATTTATTTTGCCATCAACCGTGCCATCGACAATCAGCAGTCGCGCAACAGCCTGCTTGAACAGGAAATCACCAAACTCGACCAAAACTTGGTAGAAATTAAAAAGCTGCAAGAAGAAAAAGAAGATTTCTTGGCACGCAAACAAAAAGTGGAAGAGCTCCAGGAAAAACGTTTCCAGGCAGCCTCTATTTTAGACTCTCTCAACGTTTTGATTCCTGAAGGTGCCTACCTCACCGACATCAAAGCCGACAGCCCGGAGAGCTATACCATCAGCGGCAAAGCCATCAGCGACAACAAAATCGCCATGTTTATGCGCTCAATTCCGAGCACAGGCCTGTTTATGCAGCCCGAACTGCTAAGCATTAAAAAAGTAGACAACGCGCAGGAATTCACGCTGAAAGTATTGCTCAATGCAAACAACCAGCCTTTATCTGCCGACGGCGCTCAAAATCCACAGGGGAACTAAACAATGGCAGCCAAAAAACTTAAAGACATCGACATCCAAACGCTGCATCTGCTGAGTGCGCCCGCAAAAATCGCATTGGCATTGTTATCCGTTATCGCCATTATTGCGGTTGCCTATTTTGCCCTCTTCCGCGGCCAGTTGGATATATTGAACGCAGCCGAAGCTAAAGAAACCGAGCTAAAAAAAACCTATACCCAAAAAAGCATTGAGGCCGCCAGCCTCGACAATTTAAAAGCAGAATTGGTCGCGCTGAGACAGTCGTTTGATGTTTTGCTCAAACAATTGCCGACCGATGCTGAAATTCCCAACCTGATTCAGGAGCTGCATCAGGCAGGCGCGACCAATGGCTTGCGTATGGACAGCGTCACCCCGAAAGCGCCGGTAAACGACGGCCCGATTCAAGTATTGCCCTATGATATCGCCATCACCGGCCAATACAGACAAATCAACCAGTTTACCCGTGATGTGGGCGCACTTTCCCGAATCATTACGCTCGATTCGCTAAACGTCAGCAAAAGCAAAGACGAAAAAAGCAACCAGCTCACCCTGTCGGCAACTGCCAACACCTACAAAGCCCGACCTGCCGAAGAAGTAGCAGCAGAAATGGCAGCGGCAGCCAGTGATGTCCAACAATAACACAGGGAAAACACCGCTATGATAAAACGCATAACCATACTCGCAGGCCTGCTCGCGCTAGGCGCTTGCTCACCTGCCCACGAAGACTTGCACCAATGGATGACGAATGAGCAGCAGCAAGCCAAAAGCCGCGTGATTCCGTTTGAAGCGCCTACCGTCAACCCGCCCCGCATCTACACGCCGCCTACCTTTACCGGCCTGAATGCATTTGACAGCAAACGCCTGAATGTCGGCCAACAAGGCGCCAATGCGCCGAATATGAGCCGGCCGAAAGAATTGCTGGAAGGCTTCAGCCTGGAAAACCTGAAATATGTCGGCAGCCTGCGCAAAGGCAGCAGCATTTCCGGCTATGTCGAAGCAGACGGCCACACCTACACCGTCAAGCCCGGCAATTATATGGGGCAAAACTTCGGCCGTATCCAATCCATCACACCGGACAAAATCATCTTGACCGAAGTAGTGGAAGACAGTTACGGCAACTGGATTTTCCGCAACGCAGAATTACCGTTGAGCAGCGGAGCGGCAGATACCGCCGGTGCTCAAAACAATAATTAAGGGGCTCTTATTTATGAAATCTCGCAACATCAAAACGCTTTCCACCATCGGCTTAAGCTTGGCCATGCAGGCAGCCTTTGCCGGCAACATCACCGATATCAACGTATCGACTCTGCCGGACAACCAAAAAATCATCAAAATCACTTTTGATAAAGAGGTGACCTCGCCCAGCGGTTTCACCACCACCACGCCGGCGAGAATCGCTTTGGATTTTGCCAACACCAACATTCAATTGGCTCAGCCGGTATTGGAATATGCCGACCCGCTGCTCAGCCAGATTACTGCCGCTCAAAATAACGACCGTGCGCGTATCTTGCTGGGTTTGAATAAAGCAGGCCAATACAACACCGAAATCAAAGGCAATGAAGTATGGGTATACGTCAGTGAATCCGCAGGCGAAACTCAAAGTAACTCTGCCGCCGTCTACAACCGCGGCAACATCGACAGCAACGTGGTTTCCAGAAACCCCGTTACCCCGCCGCCTGCCCGCGCAACACAAACCATTGCCGCCGCCAACATCGACTTCCGCAAAGGCAGCCGCAATTCCGGCATCGTGGAGCTTAACGCACCCGGTTTCAGCGGTAATCCCGACATCAAGCAGCAAAGCGACCGCGTTGTCATCACACTGAAAAACCACCCGCTGCCCACCCAGGCGCAGCGCAGCCTCGATGTCAGCGATTTCAACACCCCCGTGCGCAATGTCACCATGAAGCGCCTCGGCAACAACACCCAAATCGTCATCCGTAACCAAGGCAGCTGGGACATCCGCACCCAATCCGCCGGCGGCCGTTTCAGCTTTGAAATCAGCCCCAAAACCAGCACCGCCGCGCCCGGTTTGCGCAGCAATGCCCCACGTTCGTTCAGCGGTCGCCGCATTTCACTGGATTTCCAAGATGTGGAAGTCCGCACTATCCTGCAAATCCTGGCAAAAGAATCCGGCACCAACATTGTGGCCAGCGACAGCGTAAACGGCAAAATGACCCTGACCCTGAAAGACGTACCGTGGGATCAGGCTTTGGATTTAGTGATGCAGGCACGCAATTTGGACATGCGCCGCCAAGGCAACATCATCAATGTTGCCCCGCGTGACGAGCTGTTGGCCAAAGACAAATCCACCCTGCAGGCGCAAAAAGAAATCGAAGAGCTGGGGCCGCTTTATTCGCAAACCTTCCAACTCAAATACAAAAACGTGGAAGAATTCCGTAAAATCCTGCGCATCGACGACGGCGGTTCGGGCTCCGGCAGCGGCAACAACCGCAACACCCTGCTGAGCAGCCGCGGCAGCGCCCTCATCGACCCAGCCACCAACACCCTGATTATCACCGACAACCATACTGTGATTCAAAAATTCCAAAAGCTGATCGAAGAATTGGATGTCGCCACCCGTCAGGTGATGGTGGAAGCACGTATTGTCGAGGCTGAAGACGGTTTTTCACGCGACATCGGCGTGAAATTTGGTTATCAAGGTGTAGACGGCCGCAACAGTTGGGGATCAACCCTGTCAAATACAGGCTATAACTCTACTACCGGTTTTACCAATACACCCAACGTCAACCTGCCGGTATCCTCAGCCACCTCCAGTATCGCCTTGGTGCGCTCGTTGGCATCAGGCGCCTTGGGCTTGGAATTGTCGGCCATGCAGGAACAAAACAAGGGCAAAATCATTTCCAACCCGCGCGTGCTCACCCAAGACCGCAAAGAGGCAGTGATTGAATCCGGCCAAGAGATTCCCTATGAAGAGGCTACTTCCAGCGGTGCCACTTCGATTACCTTTAAGAAAGCCGTATTGGGCTTGACCGTTACCCCCAATATTACGCCCGACGGTCAGGTTATTATGGATGTAAAAATCAATAAAGATAATCCCATTACCTGTACTACCGGCGGCATTGAAACACTATGTATCAGCACCAGAAACCTGCAAACCCAAGCCATGGTAGAAGATGGCGGCACACTGATTGTCGGCGGCATTTATGAGGAGCAAAACAGTAGCGTGGTCAACAAAGTGCCATTATTGGGCGACATCCCGGTTGTCGGCAACCTGTTCAAATCGCGCGCCCGCAGCGAAACCCGCCGCGAATTGCTGATTTTCATCACCCCGCGCATTATGGACAACACCGGCAGCACATTGCGCTATTAAGGCCGTCTGAAATACGCAAACAAATCGAACACTTTACATAAGTTTTCGTTTACAATGCCTGCTATGGACAACATAGCAGGCAATTTATTTTTCATCGGCTTGATGGGCGCCGGTAAAACCACGTTAGGGCGGCAAATCGCCCAGCAGTTGGGGCGCGAATTCTACGACAGCGACCACGAAATCTGCTGCCGCACCGGCGTGTCGATTCCGACTATCTTCGAGTTGGAAGGTGAAGAAGGTTTCCGCAACCGTGAAGCAGCCATGATTGACGAGCTTAGCGCCCGCCAAAACATCGTTTTGGCCACCGGCGGCGGTGCAGTCATGCGTGAAGAAAACCGCCAGAATCTGCAAACACGCGGCACCGTCATCTATCTGCACGCCGCTCCCGAAGTGCTGCTCGGGCGCACCCGCCACGATACCAACCGCCCGTTGCTGCAAGTAGAAAACCCGTTGGCCAAGCTGCAGGAACTATACGACATCCGCGACAAAGTTTACCGCGACACTGCCCACATCGTTATCGAATCCAACCGCTACAATTGCCACAAAACCATCGAACACATCCTCGAAACCCTGCGGCAACGGAAATAAACTATGCGCACGCTCACCGTCACTCCCCCTTCGCATTCCTACCCCATCTTTATCGGCGGACAGCTGCTTGACCGTGCAGACGAATTGCTCGCTCCGTATATCAAAGGCAACAAAGTCGCCGTCATCACCAACACCACCGTCGCGCCGCTGTATCTGGAAAAGCTTCAGACGGCCTTAGCCAAACTGGATATCGATTATTTCAGCATCACCCTGCCCGATGGCGAACAATATAAAGACTGGCAAACCCTCAACCTGATTTTCGACGGATTGATGCAACACCGCGCCGAACGCAAAACCACCCTAATCGCGCTGGGCGGCGGCGTCATCGGCGATATGGTCGGCTTTGCCGCCGCCACCTACCAACGCGGCGCGCCCTTTATCCAAATCCCCACCACCCTACTCAGCCAAGTCGACTCTTCCGTCGGCGGCAAAACCGCCATCAACCACCCGCTCGGCAAAAACATGATTGGCGCGTTCTACCAACCGCAAGCCGTGTTGGCCGATTTAAGCACTTTGGCCACACTGCCGCAGCGCGAGCTTTCCGCCGGGTTGGCCGAAGTCATCAAATACGGTGCACTCGGCGATATCGGTTTTCTGCAATGGCTCGAAACCCATATGGATGCCTTAATGCAGCAAGACAGCTCCATACTGGCAGAAGCGGTTTACCATTGCTGCCAAATGAAAGCCGAAATTGTCGGCCAAGACGAAACCGAACAAGGCATCCGCGCCTGGCTCAACCTCGGCCA
>CAYVIS010000046.1:0-11570 GCA_964451565.1 uncultured Neisseria sp. | reverse complement strand
GGTGTACTGTCTGCGGCTCCCCGCCTTGTCCTGATTCAAATCTAATCCACTATATTTTTGCGTTAAATGCGCATTTGCTGCGTTTCTGTCCGACATCCGCACGTTTATCCCTAGGCATTTGAATCGTTCTGAATGGTCGGGGTATACAAGAACGATGCAGCACAAATGGAACCGACCGAGCGTTTTCGCGTCTTAATCAACGCTCTTCTGTCGGGAGCAGAGTGATGCCGCGGATGGGGTGATATCGTTTGAATTCGCGCAAAAAATGAATGGCTGTTTGTTTATCAGAAATGAAAGTATAGAAGTTTTATGGATATCGTATTGTTGTTTAAAGCCTTGATTCTGGGCATTATTGAAGGTTTGACCGAGTTTCTGCCGGTATCGAGCACCGGCCATTTGATTGTGTTCGGGGATTTGCTGAATTTCCACAGCAAAGGCAAAGTGTTTGAAATCGCCATTCAATTGGGCGCGGTGTTGGCGGTGATTTTTGAATACCGTAGCCGCTTTGCCCATGTGATTACCCATGTCGGCAAAGATAAAGCGGTCAACCGTTTTGTGTTGAACCTGATTATTGCGTTTATTCCCGCTGCCGTAGTGGGTTTGATTTTCAGCAAGCAGATTAAAGAAGTGCTGTTTAATCCGCTGATTGTGGCAATGGCCTTGGTATTGGGCGGTTTCTTCATTTTGTGGGTAGAAAAGCGCCAAGCTGCGCGCCAGCCCAAAGTGATGAATGTAGACGATATGCGTCCGCGCGATGCGCTGGTGGTGGGCTTGGCGCAGATTTGCGCGTTGGTGCCCGGCACTTCGCGTTCGGGCAGCACCATTATGGGCGGTATGTTGTGGGGGTTGGAGCGCAAAGTGGCCACCGAATTTTCATTCTTTTTGGCGGTGCCGGTGATGATTGCCGCCACCACTTATGATGTGCTCAAGCATTATGATATGTTTACCGCGCAAGACATCGGTTTGATTGTGGTCGGTTTTGTGTCGGCATTTTTTGCCGGCTTGCTGGCGGTGAAAGCTTTGCTGAAATTTGTGTCGAGCAAAAACTATGTGCCGTTTGCCTACTACCGCATCATTTTCGGCGGCTTGGTGCTGCTGACTTGGGCGATGGGTTGGGTTGACTGGAATGCTTGACACACAGATATGGCAAGCATAAAGCAAAGGCCGTCTGAATCGTTCAGACGGCCTTTGCTTATTTACGGGGCGGTTGCTGCATTTTGCGCGAGATATGGCGCACGGCTTTTTGCACCAAGTAGGCAACAACAACTTGTTTGATACGGCGCATCAACATGGGGAATCCTTTTTAATAAACAGAGGCCGTCTGAACGGTTCAGACGGCCTTTTATATGCTGTTACAGCAGCACTTTTTCAATACCGCCGTTGACCGCTTTTTCAACAAACTCGTTTTGCCATTGCTCGCCGAGAATGTGTTTGGCCATTTCGACCACGATGTAGTCGGCCGGCATGGCGTTGTCGTCGGTGTAGCGGCTCAGACCTTGCAGACAGGCGGGGCAGGAGGTGAGCATTTTCACCGGCTCGCCCTGCGGCAGCTGCGCTTTGTTTTTCTCGATTTCTTCCTGTTTGCGGAACTTCACCTGCGTGGCGATGTCGGGGCGCTTCACGGCAAACATGCCGCTCTCGCCGCAGCAGCGGTCGCTCAATACCACGTTTTGCCCCATCAGCTCGCTGGTGAGGGCGGTGGCGTTGGTGGTTTTAATCGGCGTGTGGCAGGGGTCGTGATAGAGGTATTGCTGGCCTGCCACACCGTCGAGCTTGATGCCTTTTTCGAGCAGGAATTCGTGGATGTCGATCATGCGGCAGCCGGGGAAGATTTCTTCAAAACGGTATTTTTCCAATTGGTCGTAACAGGTGCCGCAGCTTACTACCACGGTTTTGATGTCGAGGTAGTTGAGGGTGTTGGCGACGCGGTGGAACAATACGCGGTTTTCGGTGGTCATTTCTTCCGCTTTCACCGCATTGCCGCCGGCGTCTTGCGGGTAGCCGCAGCAGAGGTAGCCCGGCGGCAATACGGTCTGTACGCCGGCGTGCCACAGCATGGCTTGGGTAGCGAGGCCGACTTGGCTGAACAGACGCTCCGAGCCGCAGCCGGGAAAGTAGAACACGGCTTCGCTGTCTTCGGGCAAGGCGGGGTTGCGGATAATCGGCACGGTTTTGCTGTCTTCCACGCCGAGCAGGGCGCGGGCGGTTTTAATCGGCACGTTGCGCGGCAGCGGGCGGTTGATAAAGTGGACGATTTGTTCTTTTATCGGGGTTGCGCCGACGGTGGTTTTGGGGGCGGCTTTTTGTTTTCCTGCGCCGAGATGGAATTTGCGCCCCATCTGGTAGCCCCAGTTTTGCAGGCGGAAACCGGCATCAATCACGCCTTTGCGCAAGGTGTTGATAGTGCGCGGATCTTTGGCGTTGAGAAAAGCCATACCGGCGGCCACGGCGGGGTTGAAGCGTTTTTTGCCTGCTTTGCGCAGGTAGTTGCGGATGGCTACGGTAACGTCGCCGAAGTCGATATTCACCGGACAGGGTTTGACGCAGCGGTGGCAGACGGTGCAATGGTCGCCGACGTCGTTTAATTCGTCGAAATGGCGCAGCGACACGCCACGGCGGGTTTGCTCTTCGTATAGAAACGCTTCGGTAAGCAGACCGACACCGAGAATTTTGTTGCGCGGGCTGTAGAGCAGGTTTGCGCGCGGCACATGGGTGGAGCAAACCGGTTTGCACTTGCCGCAGCGCAGGCAGTCTTTTACCGATTCGGCGATGGTGCCCAAGTCGGATTGTTCCATAATCAGCGATTCCACGCCCAGCAGCTCGAATGATGGCGTGTAGGCGTTGCGCAAATCGGCACCTTTCATCAGCTTGTGGCGGTTGAAACGGCCTTGCGGGTCGATTTTGGCTTTGTAGTCCCAGAAGGGCTGCATTTCTTCGTCGCTCAGGTATTCGAGCTTGGTGATGCCGATGCCGTGTTCGCCGGAAATCACGCCGTTGAGGTTGCGCGCAATCACCATGATGCGGTCGACCGCTTTGTGGGCGGTTTGCAGCATGTCGTAATCGTCGGAGTTGACGGGGATGTTGGTGTGCACATTGCCGTCACCCGCGTGCATGTGCAGCGCCACAAACACGCGCCCGCGCACCACGCGGCTGTGGATTTTGGCCAGCGCTTCGGTGATTTTGGTGTCGGCCTTGCCGCTGAAAATCTCGGATAAAGGCTTCATGATGTCGGATTTTACCGACACGCGCAGGCGGAAATCGCGAAAGGCGGTAAAGCAGCTTTCTTCATCGCGGGCTTCCGGCGCGGCGTGCACGGCGCTGCCGTAGTGCGCTTTATAGTCGGCCAGCGGCGCATCGAGGTTGTCGAGCAGCCATTGCCAGCGTGCCTGCACCTGCGCCACATGCGCCAATGCGTGGTTGGCGCGCTCGCCCAGCAATTCGCTGCTGGGCAGATCGGTGCCCATTTGATCCACCGGCAGGCTGCCTTGCAGATAGGGCAGGAGCGCATCGCACAGGGCGAGCTTGTTTTTAATCGACAATTCGATGTTGATGCGTTCGATGCCGTCTGAATATTCGCCCAAGCGCTCGAGCGGAATCACCACGTCTTCATTGATTTTAAAGGCGTTGGTGTGTTTGGCGATGGCGGCGGTGCGGCTGCGGTCGAGCCAGAAGGTTTTGCGCGCTTCGGGCGACACGGCGATAAAGCCTTCGCCGTCGCGCGCCTGCGCCAGCTTCACAATACGCTCGGCAGCTTCGATCACGGCAGCCTCATCATCGGAAACGATGTCGGCAATCAGCACCATTTTCGGGCGGCCTTTGCCTGCGGCTTTGGTGGCATAGCCGACCGCGCGCACATAGCGCCAGTCGAGATGCTCCAAACCGGCCAGCTGCACGGCTTCGTGGCCGAGCAGGTAATCGCGGATTTCAACGATGGACGGGGTGGCGTTGGCAACGGTACCGAAAAATTCGAGGCACACGGTGCGGATGTGTTTCGGCATGGTGTGCAGCACAAACGCGCAGCTGGTGATGATGCCGTCGGTGCCTTCTTTCTGCACGCCGGGCAGGCCGCTGAGGAATTTGTCGGTCACGTCTTTGCCGAGGCCGACTTTGCGGAATTTGTGGCCGGGGATTTCCATGCGCTCGGTTTTGGCTACGCTGAGGCCGTCTGAAGAGAGCGTGTGTACGTCAAACACGGCGGTTTCTTCGTCGTGAATTTTGCCGAAATTGTGGCGCACGCGTTCGATTTTCAGCCATTCGCCTTGTGGGTTGACCATTTTCCACCACGCCAGATTATCCAGCGCCGTGCCCCACAGCACGGCTTTTTTGCCGCCGGCATTCATGGCCACATTGCCGCCCACGCAGGAAGCATCGGCGGAAGTGGGGTCGACAGCAAACACGAGTTTGGCAGCGCTGGCGGTTTCTTCCACGCGCCGCGTCACCACGCCTGCGCCGCAGTGAATCACGGGGCGTTTGCCTTCGAGGCCGGGCAGGTCGACATATTCGACGCCGTTGTGTTTGTCGAGTTTTTCGGTATTGATAACCGCGCTCATGGCATCAAGCGGCACGGCGCCGCCGGTGTAGCCGGTGCCGCCGCCGCGCGGAATGATGGTTAAATCCAATTCGATTAAGGCTTTTACCAGCGGCGCGACTTCGGCTTCGCTGTCGGGATTGACCACCACAAACGGGTATTCCACGCGCCAGTCGGTGGCATCAGTTACGTGGCTCACACGGGCGAGGCCGTCGAACATGATGTTGTGTTTTTTGGTGATTTTGCTCAGACGCTTGAGAATCTGCTCGCGCTTGGTTTTGGTTTCGGCAAAGCTGCTGTCGAAACGGCCCACCGCCGCTTCGGCTGCCTGAATCAGTTCGGCCACTTGCGGATTGTCGTCGCGGCGCTTCTGGATTTCGCCCAAGCGGTGGCGCATTTCTTTCACCAGCGCTTCGCGGCGGTTGGGATGGTCGAGCAAGTCGTCGACCAAATAGGGGTTGCGCACCACCGCCCAAATATCGCCCAACACTTCAAACAGCATCCGCGCCGAACGGCCGGTCACACGCTGGCTGCGCAGGGTCTGCAAAACGTTCCACGAGGCTTCGCCGAGCAGGCGGATGACGATTTCGCGGTCGGAATAAGAGGTGTAGTTGTAGGGGATTTCGCGGATGCGTTGCGGGGCGGTGGTGGTCATGTGGTGTCCGTTCCGTATTATTGGTATGCCGTCTGAAAAAGCAGCCTGTTATTTTAAAGGATTTTTACAGTGATGGGCGGATTGTTTACATTTTATCGGCATGCAGCGGCGGCGAATGGCGGCAGACCGCTTGAACACGGCATCGTTCTGATGAAAAGACATTGAATGTAATGGAATTTTGCTTCAGCTTCAATGGAAAAATATGGTGGCGGTGTATGTATCCGTTTCATGCGGCAGCGCGGCTCGGTTGCTTTTCAGACGGCCATGGGATTTCGGGCTTGTGTTCTGCGGAAAAACACGGCTATAATACGCTTCTTACGGCGGGTCTCCCTGCATGGTAAGTTGGAACAACGGGTCAGGGGCGGAAGCCAGCAGCCCACTCTGATGCGCCAGTGCCAGGGGTTTGGCTCGCCACCTCATTTTGAATGCCGACAGTGAAACGCTGTCGGCATTTTTGTTTTGGTTTGAAGGTCTGAGACCTTTGCAAAATGACTATGTGAATCATCGCCAAACACTCAATTCCGTCATTCCGGCGCAGGCCGGAATCCATTTTTCGCTTGAAGCTTCTTTAAAATCAACAAGCTGAATTTCGATAGCTGGATTCCGGCCTGCGCCGGAATGACGGGTTTATTGGCTATGTTCAAGGAAGAATGTATTTTGCAAAGGCCTCAATATGCTAAATATGTTGCCGGCAGGCTTTAAAAATCCATATAAACGCCGCTGCCAAACGGCGGCAGCGGTGCGCTGCGGCCTGCGGACACGGCTTCAAAAAACGGTTGCAGTTGGGCTTGATAGCGGCTTTTACTGCGTTTCAATTGCGGGAAGCGCTGCTCGAACAAGGCGATTAAGGTTTGCACACGGTCGAAATCGTCTGCCTGAGCGGTGCGGTAAATCAACAGCAGCAGGATATTTTCGAGTGACGGGATAATCAGAAAATCCGGCGCTTCGTCTATGGTGTCAAACAGTTCAATGTATTGCTCGGCTTCTCTGGAGAAAAAGTCATGCGGAAAATAGCGCTCGATTTTGGCTTCAAACAGGGGCAGGGCGGCGTGGACGTGGGCGATGATGTCGCGCAGTTTTTGCTGCAACAGCGTTTGGGATTTGCTCAAATCGTAGTGCCAGCCTGAGTAGCGGCCGCATTGATTTTGCGGCACGGGCAGCAGGCTCTCGGTGAATTCTTTGAAGTGGAAATCGTTGATGTCGCTGCTGGGCGCGCGCTGCTGCCATTGCAGCAATAACGGGTGCTGTATCACCAGACGGGCATTTAGGGATTTGTTTTCGTGCGATAAAGATAATGTCAGCAGCAGGCGTTGTTGTACGGCGTTGTCGCGATACCAAATCCAGTCGGTATCGAGATGGCGGGTTTGGCTGGCTGAAACAAAATGCCAGCCTGCTTCCTGCATCTGCGCCCGCAGAAATGCTTCGGTGAAGGCGGTTTTTTTCAGAGGTTTGTTGTTGATTCAGCTGCTCTTTTTCCCGTTTGGCAGCGATGGCTTCGGGCGTTGTTTTGAGGTCGAGCAAGAAGCGGATGATGGCGGCCTCGTCGGGCGTGGCGGCATCGTAGAGCGCATCACGCAGCGACGGGCGCTCGAAAGCGGTGGCGTTGCTGCGCAGGTTGAGCAATTGGTGTTCGACGGCATATCGGCGGATGGCAAGCAAGGCGGGATGGTCGAGCCAGCCATTGAAATCAGCAGGCAGGGCTTCGGCTGCGGGGATTCCCTCGCGCCAGCATTCAAACAAAAGCAGATAGCTTTCTTTCATTAGTTTTTCTGCCCCGTGGGCGTGGGCGAGTTGCAGCAATTGTTCGATGAGCTCGGCTAAAGGCAGCGCGGCGGCGGCTTCGCAGGCTTCGCTTATGATGCCGTCGGCACACAGGCGTGCCCAAAGTTGTGAGCCGAATTGGGGAAATATAAAAATTTCGCCGTTTTCTGCCAAGGCAAACACGCTTTCCTGCTCGGGATGGGCGGCATCTGCGGCCAACCAAGCGCTGTCTTGGCATGTTTGCGTGGCAAAGTAATCGGCGTGTTGTTGGCAATCGGGATGCTGCGACAACGGCAGTTTGCGGATAAAGCCGCATTGCGCCAATTCGTCGAAACAGCGCAAGACGGTGTAGCTGCAATCAAAGGCGTTTTGCAGGCGATAGAGCGCGTAAAACAGCCGCCGTTTGTCGGCGGCAGGCAGCTCGGTGGCGGCAATCAGGCGGATGCAATCTTCGACAAAGTCTTCAAGGGCATGGTAAGACATGGTGTGAATCCTGATGGCGGGATGAAATGATTATGATGTAGTGAGGCCGTCTGAACAAGTGTTTCAGACGGCCTTTCATTTTATAGTGAATTAGGTTGAACCAATACAGCGTTGTCTCGCCTTGCCGTACTAGGTGTACTGTCTGCGGCTCCCCGCCTTGTCTTGATTCAACCTAATCCACTATAAGATTTTCTCAGCCCTGCCATTCGGAGGTGACGGTCAGGCCGTCGTAAGCGGGGGCGATGCCTTTGGGGCTGCGGGCGAGCAGGTCGTCGTAGTCCAGCGCGTGGGTCATGTGGATGAGCCAGCTTTGTTTGGCGCCGATACGTTTGGCGTAATCGCAGGCTTGTTCGAAACTCAAATGGCTGGGGTAGGGGCGCTCGCTCAGGCAGTCGATAAACAGGTGATCGAGGCCTTGCAGGGCGGCGATTTGGTCGTCGCTGATGTGGTTGATGTCGGTGAGCCAGGCGATGTTGCCGATGCGGTAGGCGGTGCTGTGCCAATGGCCGTGCGGCATATCGAAATGCTGCAGCGGCACGCCGTTTAACATCATGCCGTCCACAAGCGGACGGGCTTCGAGTACGGGGCGGTTCCAATGGCTGCTGGGCGGATAAAAAGCGTAGTCGAAGCGCTCGCCGATGTTGGCGAGGGTGAAATCGCTGCCGTAAATCGGAATGCTGCTTTGCTGTTTGTAGCAAAAGGCGCGTAAGTCGTCGATGCCGTTGAGGTGGTCGGCGTGCGGGTGGGTGTAGAGTACACCGTCGATACGCGGGATGCGTTCGCGCAGGGCTTGGCTGCGGAAGTCTGGACCGGTATCGATCTGCCAGCCTTGGCCGCCGATGTCGAGCCAGGCGCTGCAACGGCTGCGGCGGTTGTTGGGGTTGGAGCCGGTGCAGACGGGGCATTCGCAGCCGATGGCGGGGGAGCCGGAAGAGCTGCCGCAGCCGAGCACGGTGAGACGGAGTGTGGTCATGGTGTGAGTTCACTTAAAGGCCGTCTGAATGTTTCAGACGGCCTTGTTGTATTACGGGGCAATACGCGGCACTTTGTTGAACAAAGTGTAGAAATTTTCGGTGGTGAGGGCGGCGATGTTTTCTAGGGTATCGCCGCGCAGCTTGGCCACAAATTCGGCGGTGTGGCGCACATAAGCCGGCTCGTTTTGTTTGCCGCGCTTGGGCACGGGCGCGAGGAACGGCGCATCGGTTTCCACCAAAATGCGGTCGGCGGGCACATATTTGGCCGCCTCCTGAATGTCGGGCGCGTTTTTGAAGGTGACGATGCCGGAGAAGGAAATGTAAAAACCCAAATCGAGCGCCATTTTGGCCACGCGCACGTTTTCGGTGAAGCAGTGAATCACGCCTGCATGGGCATTGCCTTCTTTGAGCATGGCCATGGTGTCGTCGGCGGCGTCGCGGGTGTGCACAATCAGCGGCAGGCGGCTTTGGTTGGCGGCTTCGATGTGTTCGGCAAAACGGCGCTGCTGCCAGGCCAAATCGCCTTTGCACCAATGATAATCAAGGCCGGTTTCGCCGATGCCGACCACTTTCGGATGCGCGGCGTGCGCCACCATTTCGGCGGCGGAAAATTCGGCGGCGTCTTCGCGGTCGGGGTGGACGCCGACGCTGGCGAAAATATTGTCGTGTGCTTCGGCCAGCGCCAACACTTCGTCAAAGCTTTCGCGGCTGACGCTGATGGCCAGCGCCTGTTTGACTTGGTTGTCGGCCATATTGGCCAACACTTCGGGCAGGCGGTCGGCAAGGCCGTCGAAATTCAGATGGCAATGGGAATCGATTAATTGCATGGGCGTGGGTTTCGGCATTACAGGGTGAAAGTGGCGCGGTCGTTTTTGAGCATGCCTGCCAATTCGGCTTCAATCAGATGCTTGGTCTGCACGCTGATTTCGTCGTCGCCAAACGCCAGGCCGATGCCTTTGGGGCGGTGGGCGGAGGTGCGGGCAGGGTTGATGTAGGCCACTTTGGTGGGCAGGAATTTTTTGCCGGGGTGGCTGCTGAGCTCGACCGCCAGCAACACGTCGTCGCCCAGCGAAAACACGTCATCGGTGGGCACAAACAGGCCGCCGTGTTCTAAAAAGGCCATGTAGCTGTTGTAGAGCATGTTTTTTTCTTTAAGCTGCAAAGCCAGCATCTTGCCGGGCAGGTTGGGGGAAATAGTCATGATGTCTGCCTTATTTGTTTTGACTGAAATTCAGGTAATCAATCAGAAGCGATTCAGTTTGCATTTTAACACTTAAGGTGTGGTGGCCGTAAGGGCTGAGGCGGTTGAGCGTGCCAATCAGGCCGAACAGCGCGGCGGGACGGGTTTTGGCGGCGGTTTGTGCCAGCGCGGCGGCGTGGTCGGGATAATACAGCGGCGGCATCTGCTGCTGTGCCAGGCCGACATCGAGCAGCCATTTGTGCAGCCAGTCGAGCAGCACTGCCAGCGGCCATTTCTGCTTGTCGAACGCGGCGGCGTAATCGAGTATTGCCAGCAGGCGCGGCGCGGCCAGAAGCGCGAGCAGCTCGTCGCGCAGCGCGTCTTGTTCGGGCGCGGTTTCAAACAGCGGCGCACCGCCGTGAAATGCCAGCAGCGCTTCGGCATCGTCAATTTGATGCTGATGCAGATAGGCCAGCGCGTCATCGTGTGAGGGCGCGGGCAGCAGCATTTGGCGGCAGCGGCTTTTGATGGTGGGCAACAGCTTGTCGCGCGTGTGCGTCACCAGCAGAAACAGCACATCGGCAGGCGGCTCTTCCAACACTTTCAGCAAGCCGTTGGCCGCCTGCAGGTTCATGCTTTCGGCCGGATGCACCAGCACCACGCGTTTGCCGCCGCGCACGGAGGTGAGCTGGATGTCGTCGATCAGCGCGCGCACGGCGTCGATTTTGATTTGCAGCAGCTTGCGGCCGACCGCTTCGCCTTCGGGGATTTCGGGCGTGAGTTCGTAAAAATCGGGGTGGCTTTGCTGGGCAAACAGATGGCACGACGGGCAAACGCCGCACGCTTCATGTCCGGCCTGCGGCTGCTCGCACAACAGCGCCTGCGCCACATGACGGGCGAAAGCGGTTTTGCCGGTGTGTTGTTTGCCGGTAAACAGCCAAGCGTTGGGCTGCTGCTGCCAATGCTCGGCCAGCGTGTGCCATTGGGATTGGTGCCAAGGGTAAATCATTGCGGTGTGCCGGATTAAAGATGTTGCCATTATACAAGGCTTGAGGCCGTCTGAAAGGTTTTCGCTTTCAGACGGCCTGCGGGGAGGGCGGTTTGGTTTTTGGGGACGGGTTATGCGGGCTGTTGTTGCACGGTTTGTGCATGGCTTAGAGGCCGTCTGAAACTGAACCTGCGGTTCAGGCTGGGCACCCGCCTGCGCGGGTGCGACGGGGCGGGGTGGTTTGATGCGGTCTGGCTGATTGTCGCTCCTGCGCAGGCAGGAGCCTAGAAATGTGTGGGGGGTGTGGGAATGTTTATGCGGGCTGTTGTTACACGATTTGTGCTTTGCTTTGAGGCCGTCTGAAACTGAACCTGTGGTTCAGGCCGGGCACCCGCCTGCGCGGGTGCGACGGGTTGGGTAGTTTGATGTGGTTTGGCTGATTGTCGCTCCTACGCAGGCAGGAGCCTATAAATGTGTGGGTGTGTGGGAATGTCGGTATTGACTGTTGTTGCACGGTTTGTGCATGGCTTAGAGGCCGTCTGAAACTGAACCTGCGGTTCAGACTGGGCACCCGCCTGCGCGGGTGCGACGGGTTGGGGTATTGCTGAGGCCGTCTGAAAACGATGCGCACCAAATCAACAGCGAAACGGCGTTCCCTTTGTTTGATTCTTTCAGACGACCTGAAAATGGCGGCCCAACACGGCTTCGATGCTGTGTTTGACTTCGCCCAAATCGCGGTTGCTGTCAATCACGGCATAGCGTTCGGGTGCCGCGGCAGCGCGCTTGAGGTAGGCGGCGCGCACGCGGGTGAAGAAATCGGCCTGTTCCTGCTCGAAACGGTCTTTTTCGCGGGCTTGGGCGATGCGGCTCATGGAAACTTCCAGCGGCACGTCCAGCAGCAGGGTGAGGTCGGGGCGCAGGCCGCCCTGCACCCAGTTTTCCAGTGTTTCGATGTCGGCAAACGGCACGCCGCGGCCGCCGCCCTGATAGGCGAAAGTGGC
>CAYVIS010000045.1:0-11598 GCA_964451565.1 uncultured Neisseria sp. | reverse complement strand
AATACTGGCGCTGGTGGGTGGTGCATCTGTGGGTAGAAGGCTTCTTCGAAGTGTTCGCCACCGCATCACTGGCCTTCATCTTCTTCAGCATGGGCTTGGTCAGCCGCCGCTCCGCTACCGTTGCCACCCTGGTTTCAGCCAGCCTGTTTATGGTCGGCGGCGTGCCCGGCACCCTGCACCACTTGTATTTCGCAGGCTCGACTTCAGGCTCTATGGCCATCGGTGCCTCATTCTCCGCTTTGGAAGTGGTGCCCTTGATTCTGCTGGGTCGTGAAGCTTACGAACACTGGTCTTACCAAAACGCTGCACCGTGGGCCAAACGCCTGCGCTGGCCGCTGATGTGCTTCGTAGCCGTAGCGTTTTGGAACATGATTGGTGCCGGCGTATTCGGCTTCCTGATCAACCCGCCGATTTCGCTCTACTACCTGCAAGGCCTCAACACCACACCGGTGCACGCCCACTCCGCCCTCTTCGGCGTATACGGCTTCCTCGCCCTCGGTTTCGTGTTGCTGGTGGCACGCTACATCAAACCCGAAGCCCGGTTTGACGACAAACTGATGACCTGGGGTTTCTGGATGCTCAACCTCGGCCTGGTCGGCATGATTGCCATCAGCCTGCTGCCGGTCGGCATCATCCAAGCACACGCCAGCATCTCCGAAGGCTTGTGGTACGCCCGTAGCGAAGGCTTCATGCAGCAAGAACTGCTCGACACCCTGCGCTGGGTACGTACCGCAGCCGACTTAGTCTTCATCGGCGGTGCCTGCTGCGTCGCATGGCAAGCAACCAAAATCGTGTTTTTCAGCCGCAACAAAGCATAATGCGCTGAATACATAAAAACAAAGGCCGTCTGAAACCAAAAGTTTCAGACGGCCTTTTTGCATACCACCGTTTCCCTAGCAGACAAGGCTTAGACATCAAACAGCAAAAGGTGGCTGAGCTTGTCGAAGCCCTTTTCAAGCATTTGCCAATGGCTTCGACAAGTCAGCCTCCTGCCTTCTATTTCAGACCGTTAAAGCCCCCAAGACGTCCCGGTACAAAGATCAATATATAAGAAATAACCCAGAAATCTGCCATTCCCGCATAGGCCGGAATCTATCTGCCTGGATTCAGTTTTTAATCTCCGCTCGATTTCATGCGGAGGATAGACTCTGACTTTCATCCGGATGGCATATCGAATTTGTACAGTTAATGACGAGTATCGCATTACAATCTCATAAAACAAAGGCCGTCTGAAACCAAAAGTTTCAGACGGCCTCTGCTTTATCTTCATCACACTACATAAAAATACACGCAGATAAATTGCGCCAGGCTGCCGCCTAATACAAACAAATGCCAGATGCCGTGGCCGTGTTTGATTTTTTCATCGTTGATAAACCAATAAATACCGCTGCTGTACAACACACCGCCGAACACCAGCCAGAAAAGCCCCCAGCCCGACAAGGTTTTAATCAACGGATAAATCGCCACCACC
Source organism: uncultured Neisseria sp. (assembly GCA_964451565.1). Taxonomy (GTDB): domain Bacteria; phylum Pseudomonadota; class Gammaproteobacteria; order Burkholderiales; family Neisseriaceae; genus Neisseria. Next base: position 10,127 of record CAYVIS010000045.1, on the reverse strand, counting down.
ACCAGCCAGCCCATCACTACATACAGAATCATCGAAAGCAGCCGCCGCTCGCTTCTGCGGCCGATGGTCAACTCCTGTGCAATCCCAAATGCCGCCAGCCCCCACGATACGCCGAATAAAGACCAACCCCACGCGCCGTGCAGCGTCACCAGCGTAAACGGCGTGTAGCTGCCGGCAATCAGCAGATAAATCGCACAATGGTCGAGCTTTTGCAGCATGCCTTTTGCGTTCGGATTGCGGATGCTGTGATAAATGGTAGAGCCGACATACAGCACAATCAAACACGTGCCGTAAGCCGCCGAGCTGATGATTTTATACACATCCTGCGTGTAAGCCGCTTTCACCAGCAGCAACACCGTGCCGATAACCGCCAAAATCGCGCCAATCAAATGGCTGTAAGCATTAAAACGCTCGCCTTGATACATAAACCTTCCTGTTCAAAAATCATTCTCATCTAAAATCATAGAGAGTGTACTCCTTTTCCGCAGTAAAAAGCCGTCTGAAAGATAAAATCCGGTTAGCGTCTGTTGGCAAAACCCACCAAGCGCCGCAATGCAGGGATATCTTATTACGCTGACCCTGTTCAAACCGTCAGCTAACAAAAAACGCCGTCTGAAACTTTCAGACGGCGTTTTTTTACAAAGCTGCATCAACTAAACTGCTGGTTCAAGCGCTCTTGGCAACCGCCCAAGTGGCGGCGCATCATCTTGCACACGCGCGCGCGTTTGCCTTCGCTGAGCAAATCGAGAATTTCCTTATGCTCTTCATACGAGCCATTGTTGCGCACCGGTTTGTCGAACACCGCAATCATCAGCGACGAGCGCGCGCACAAAGCATTCATCAATTCCAGCAATACCGCATTATCCAGCAAGCGCACCAGCTCGACGTGGAAGGCATTTACCAGCCGCACCCACGTCACCCGGTCGCCCTGCTCGAAGGCGTTTTTTTCCTGCTCGATCATCTCATACAGCGGCTGCAGACGCGCAGGCAAATCCGGCAGCGCCAGCAGCATATCCATCACCATTTCTTCCAAAGCAATGCGCAATTCATACACATCTTTGGTTTCTTTCGCATCCGGCACATGCACAAACGCGCCGCGGTTGGGCTGCAAATCGACAATCCGGTCGTGCGCCAACAGCGACAGGGCGCTGCGCACGGTGCTGCGCGAGCAGTTCATCTGGCGGCACAGCGCCGATTCGGTCAATTTTTTGCCGGGCTGCAGGATGCGGTCGGTAATCGCATCCAGAATGGCGGCATACACGCGGAACAGCTCTGAATCGTGGCGCTCTTCGCCAATCATAGAAGAAGCCGTCGGCGCTTCGCTCAAGCTGTTGTCTGCAATATTTTCCATAGCCAGTATCGCCGTCTGAACGGCATCTTAATCATCATCTTCGTTATCAACATGCGATAAACCGTTGCCGTAGCAACGCATACCGCCTCAATTGAGAGGTCATTCCGATCTCATTGGACGTGCATGCCGCATTATAGCCGATTAAGCATGGTTTCGCTGACATTTTGCCGGCCAAACCACAAACATTGTCAACAAAGTATACTTTGTTGACAAACAAGCTCTGTCCAGACGCGGCTTTTGCACATATCCCGACCAACCGCTACGCCGCAGCCACTTCAAAACTGTGCGACACTTTTGCCGCCTTGCCCAGCATAATCGAAGCCGAGCAATATTTTTCCGCCGACATCTGCACCGCTTTTTCAATCGCACTTTCCTTCAAATCATGGCCGATGACCTTGAAATGAATGTGGATTTCAGTAAACACGCGCGGCGTATCGTCGGCGCGCTTGGCGGTAACGGTGGCTTGGCAATCGACCACTTTCTGGCGCTGTTTTTCCGCAATCAGCACCACATCGATGCTGGAGCAGCCCGCCACACCCAAAAGCAGCATTTCCATCGGGCTGGGGCCGCGCTTCACGCCACCCTCCGCCGCCGAGCCTTCCATTACCACGCTGTGGCCGGATTCGGTGGTGGCCACAAAACACATATTGTCGAGCCATTTTGAAGTGACTTGCATTCTTTTTAATCCTTTAAGTTAAACGCCGTTGCCGACACCAACACACCGTCGGCATCGCTGTAAAGATAATGGCCGGGCACGAAATCGATGCCGCCGAACGACACCACCGCATCCACTTCGCCCGCGCCGGTTTTGCCGCTTTTACGCGGATTGCTGCCGAGCGCTTTCACGCCGAAATCCATAGTGTTGATGGCTTCGCTGTCGCGAATCACGCCGTAAATCACCGCACCCGCCCAACCGTTGGCCGCGCCCGCGCCGGCAATCAAATCGCCCATCAGCGCGCTGTAAAGCGAGCCACCACCGTCAATCACCAACACTTCGCCGTCTGAATGGCTGTTCATCAATTCTTTAATCAGGCCGTTGTCGCGGTCACATTTCACCGTGCGGATTTTGCCACAAAATTTCTGACGGCGGCCGAAACGGCGGAACTGCACTTCACACGACGGCGTGTCGGGGGCGATGTCTATTAAATCGGCGGTGGCAAATTCGTATTTCTCACTCATGATGCACTCCTTTTTTAGTATTAAGTTCAGACGGCCTTACAGGCATTCAGGCCGTCTGAACAAGAAAACCAGTCAGCGTAAACCATCATTTCAGGCTTCAGACGGCCTGATCTTTACAATTTATTTTTATCTTAATTGCCCGCCATTCCGGCGCAGGCCGGAATCCATCTACCAAGATTCAGGAATTGGATTTTAAAACAGTTTTGCGTGAAGCATGGATTCCAGCCTGCGCCGGAATGACGAAGCTTGGCCGCTTTGTGATGCTGCGATAGCAATTTTGCAAAGGTTTCATCCTCTCCTTAAAGCAAAGGCCGTCTGAAACGCTTACAAATGGTTCAACATCCAATGCACATAACGGCTCACGCCCTCATTCACATCGAAGAAGCGGCCTTCGTAACCGGCGGCACGCAGGCGCGAGATGTCGGCTTCGGTGAAGCTTTGGTATTTTCCTTTGAGCGCATCGGGGAACGGGATGTAGCGGATTAATTCTTCTTTCACCAATTCTTCCAGCGTCATCGCGTTTTTGCCCTCGGCCACGCGGCAGGCATTGACGGTGGCGGCGGCAAGGTCGTTAAACGGTTGGCTTTTGCCGGTGCCGAGGTTGAAGATGCCCGATTGTTCGGGGTGGTCGAAGAAAAACAGGTTTACTTTCACCACGTCTTCCACGCTGACGAAATCGCGCGTCTGCTCGCCGTTGCCGTAGCCCTCGTTGGCGCCAAACAGGTTCACGTAACCGTTTTCGCGGTATTGGTTGAAATGGTGGAACGCCACCGATGCCATGCGGCCTTTGTGCTGCTCTTGTTGGCCGTAAACGTTGAAATAGCGGAAACCCACCACCTGCGCGGTCAGACCTTGCGCCATGCGGCGGCGCACCACTTGGTCGAACAGGAATTTGGAATAGCCGTACACATTCAGCGGCGCTTCCAATTCGCGCTCTTCGCGGAAAATCTCGCCCTTGCCGTACACGGCGGCGCTGGAGGCGTAAAGATACGGAATGCGCTCGTCTTGACACCAATCGAGCAGGTCGAGGCTGTATTGGTAGTTGTTGTCCATCATATACAGGCCGTTGTGTTCCATCGTATCGGAACACGCGCCGTCGTGGAACACGGCCTGAATGTCTTCATACGGCAAGGTATGCTCGCGCACTTGGCGGATGAATTCGTGTTTGTCGAGATAATGGGCGATTTCGCAATCCACCAGATTACGGAATTTGTCGCCGCGCGTGAGGTTGTCCACCGCCACAATGTCGGTGATGCCGCGCTCGTTGAGGCCTTTGACGATGTTGCTGCCGATAAAGCCGGCCGCGCCGGTTACGATGATGGTCATGTTTTTTCCTTTACTTGCTGTGGCCGTCTGAAAAGCAATCGGGGGTTCAGACGGCCTGTAATGTTTGCATCAATTGTTCGGCCCAAACAGGCAGGTTGTCTGTTTGCGGGTGCAGCCTGCCATCCGCAATATACAGCACCAATTTGGGCACGTTGCCTGAATTGTCGTAAATATAGGCTTCATCAGCCAGCGATACGGCCACAGGCAAATTTAAATGACTTTCAATAAAACGTCTGCGTATCACCGGTTCGCTAATCGGGTGGCCACCGCTGCGGATGCGCGATTGAACCCGTTCGACATGCAAATCGGCAGAAACCAAACCGATATAATTTAAAACGATATGAAAGCCTGCAGATTTGGCTTTCCGCATCCGCTGCAATATCGAAGCGCCCGATAAAGTGGATTCCATTGAAAATGAAATACCGTTATTTATCGCTGTTTGAAAGAGCTTTAATGCCCGTCTGCCTGCTTCCATATCTGCGGCACGCGGATTATCGGTGTTTATCTCCTGAGCGATATGGTCGGAATCAATTACCACCGATACCGCATCATGGTTTAAACCGCGCAAAGTGGTTTTGCCTGCGCCGTTGGTGCCGCAATAAAAAACAGCTTTAGTCTGATGCGGCCTCATGTGCAATCTCCGTATGGCCGTCAGGATAGTGCAGCACCACATTGCCTTTTTCATCGGCAAACGCCAATATTTCGTGCTTGGCTTTTTCAGCTATCCAAGCACGGTAGGCCGCTTCCAGCTCTGCCTGTTTGCGGCGGATTTTTTCCAAATCGGGAGCTTGCTGCATCGTGTTTCCTTTCAAGACCGTCTGAAAAGCAGTCGGTCGTTCAGACGGCCTCAAATCATTGTTCGCTCAACGCCGTATTCAATTCGTCAAACGTGCACACTGCCGTGCCCAATTTCGCCACCACCACACCGGCGGCGGTGTTGGCCAAGTGCATGGCGTCGGTCATCTCGAAGCCTGCCGCCAGCGCCAAACCCATGCTGGCAATCACGGTGTCGCCCGCGCCGGATACGTCATACACTTCCTGCGCACGCGTGGGCTGGTGGTCGATTTGCTCGTGGCGGAACAGGCTCATGCCCTCTTCGCTGCGGGTGAGCAGCAAGGCGTCCATTTCGAGGCGGCGGCGCAGCGATTGGGCTTTGTCGGTGAGCTCGGCTTCGTTTTTCCAGCTGCCGACCACTTCTTTCAACTCGGCGCGGTTGGGCGTGAGCAGGGTCGCGCCGGTGTATTTTTCGTAGTCGTCGCCTTTGGGGTCGATAAGCACGGCTTTGCCTGCTTCGCGCGCCCAATCAATCATGCTGGAAACGTGCAGCAGGCCGCCTTTGCCGTAGTCGGACAAAATCACCACATCGTAATCGGCCAGCAATTGGCGATACATATCTTTGGCGCTGTCGAGGATTTCGCGGTGCGGCGTTTCTTCAAAATCGAGGCGGATAAGCTGCTGGTTGCGGGCGACCACGCGCAGTTTCACCGTGGTGGCGATTTCGGGGTCGCGCAATAAGTGCGAGGCCACGCCGTCTTGCTGCATCAGCCCGTCGAGCGCTTCTGCTGCTTCATCGTTGCCGACCACCGACAACAACGCCGCTTGGCCGCCGAGCGAGGCGATGTTGCGCGCCACGTTGGCCGCGCCGCCTGCGCGTTGGTCGATTCTGCCGATTTTCGCCACCGGCACCGGCGCTTCGGGCGAAATGCGCGAAACGTCGCCAAACCAATAGCGGTCGAGCATCACATCGCCCACCACCAACACACGGGCTTGGGCGAAACGTTGTTTCAGGGTTTCGGTATGCATATTTAAAACCATGTTACTGTCCTATGATGATTCAGACGGCTTATATGTTTTGAGGCCGTCTGAAAACTTTAATCTTGTTGCAGCGGTTTGCGCCAACGATTGGGCAATTCAGGCTTGCGCTCGGTATAGCCTGCCTGGCGCGCCAGTTTTCTGATGGCATTCAAGCGTGCCTGCGGGTGCGGATGCGTGGCCAGCCAATCCCATTGTTGGGCGGGTGTTGCTTTTTCTTGCGCAGCCAAAGTTTCCAGCATCTGCGCCGCACCACCGATATGCTGATACTGGGCAGCGGAAAAACGCACCGCGCCGGCATCGGCCGCCTCTTCCAAATCGCGACTGTAGCGCAGGTTTTCCAAATAGCCCAATGTATCCATATGATTGCTGCCCAATAAGGTGCTGGCCGCCAGCCCCAGCAGCAGGCTGCGCGACATGCCGCGCAAAGGATCGCGCGCGCGGATGTGGCCGATTTCATGCGCCAATACCGCCGCCACGGCTTCTTCGCTCGGCAACACGTCCAGCAAGCCCTGCATCATCACCACATGGCCGCCGAACGTGGCAAACGCGTTCACCATTTCATCTTCGCCGATATGCACTTTCACGCTGCCCGGCGGCAGTTGCATTTGGGCGGATATTTGATCCGCCAATGCCTGCATATCGGCATCTTCGCGCGTATTGTGCAGCAGCGGTGCAGCCAGCGGCGAGAGCCATTTGCTTTCATTGGGCAACGACACCGTATAAGGCAGCGTGCGCACCAAAAGCTCGACGGCCAACAGCAGTACCAACGCCAACGCCGCCAGCCACATGCCCAAACGCACCAGCTCTTTCAGCGGATGCTCGTGCGCGATATTGGGATTCAGCCGCTCGTCGAAGCGGTGGTTTTCAAACTTCATCGGCCAGCGTTCCGGCGGTGCCGTAGGCCAATACTTCGATGGTGCCCAATGCGCCGGAGCCTTTATCGGCCTGCGATAAAGAAGAGGTTTCGATTTTCACGTTGAAAACCGCATTCCCGCCCTGCGCAGCGGCCTGCTCTTTCATGCGCAGCAAAGCTTCGCGGCGGCCGCGGTCGAGCAGGCTTTCGTAGCTTTTCACATTGCCGCCGAAAATCTGCCGAAACCCGGCCAGCATGCGGCGGAAATAGTCGCTCGACACCACCACGCTGCCGCGCACCAGAAATTGGCCGCCAAATTCATCGGGTGCAAAACGCGATGCCACCACCACAATATGATGCAGCTCGGCTTCACGCTGCAAAATGCTGGCATAGTGGCGTTTTTCCAAAATATTGCCGATAACAAACGCCACCGGCAGCAACAGCAGCGGCCAGAGCGTTTTCAGCAGAATAATCCATACGCCGTCCATTTTGCGCCTCCGCTCAAACTTCGTTGCTCAGCACCACGGCAGTGCCGTAAGCAAAAATTTCCGAAGCACCCGCCGCCACCGAAGAAGTGGAAAAACGCACGTTCAACACGGCATTGGCACCGGCCTGACGCGCCTGTTCCACCATCCGCGCCAGCGCCTCCTCGCGCGATTCGTTCAAAAGCTCGGTATAGCCTTTGAGCTCGCCGCCCACCATGTTTTTCAAACCGGCCATTAAGTCGCGCCCCATATGCTTGGCGCGCACGGTAGAGCCTTGCACCAAACCCAGATGTTTGATGACTTTGCGGTCGGGAATAAATTCCATATTGGAAATCAGCATGTTTTTCTCCGTATTATGTTTTTCAGATTGATATTGATGTTTCAGACGGCCTGAATTTAAGCCTGACTGCTTACTGCTGCTGTAATCTTATGCGTGAACGGCGGCATTAATTTCACGCAATACGGCCACCGGATCTGCCGCCTGTGTAATCGGACGGCCCATCACCAAATAGCTGGAGCCCGCCGCCAACGCCTGCGCGGGCGTCATGATGCGGCGCTGGTCGTCGCTGTTGCCTGCGATGTCCAAACGGATGCCGGGCGTGACCAATACAAAATCGTCGCCGCGCTCGGCACGCAAACCCGCTGCTTCATGCGCGGAACACACCACGCCGTCGAGGCCGCTTTGTTGCGCCAAATCTGCCAACGCCGAAACCTGCTCGGCAATGCTGCGCTTCACGCCCGTTTCGGCAAAATCCTGTTCATCCATGCTGGTGAGCACGGTCACGCCGATTAACAGCGGTTTGTGCGCATGATTGGCCACAGCTTCGGCGGCGGCTTCCATCATGCGGCGGCCGCCCGATGCGTGCATATCGACCATCCACACGCCCATGTCTGCAGCCACTTTGCAGGCTTGCGCTACGGTGTGCGGAATATCGTGGTATTTCAAATCGAGAAACAGCTTGAAGCCTTGATGAATCAGGCTTTCGGCAAGGCTGCGGCCGGTAGCGGTAAACAGCTCTTTGCCGATTTTGAGCTTGCACAGGCCGGGATCGAGGCGGCGCACGAAAGCGAGCGTGCTTTTTTCATCGGCAAAATCCAGTGCCACAATCACGGGCGTACGGCGGGTTTCGTCGGAGAAATCGGTGATTAAGGGGTTCATAAACGGCATTCCGAAAATGGGTTTTCAGACGGCCTTTTCAGATGGCCGTCTGAAACTGATAAATGATGGTTTCGATTCTAGCAGTTTTCTTGCTGCTTGGGGCTTTCCTGCCATACGTTGGCTTTTTCAACTTCGCGCCAGGCTTCCAGTATCAGGCGGCCGTCGTTGTCTTTCAGCAGCGCGGCATCGGAAAGCATGCGCCGCCACACGCGCGCGTTTTTCAGGCCGTGCATCAGGCCGAGATAATGGCGCACGGCATGGCGCAAAATGGTGCCGCGTCCGGCCTTTATCTGAATTCGGCTGTATTCATGCAGGCGCATCACCAAATCTTCATAAGCAATCGGCGAGTGTTCGTCGCCGTAAAACAAACAATCCCACTCACGCATCACCATCGGATTGTGATAAGCCTCGCGCCCTACCATCACGCCGTCGATATGTTTCAGATGGCCTGCGATTTCTTCATTGGTGGTGATGCCGCCGTTGATGATGATTTCCAAATCGGGAAAATCCTGCTTGAGCCGATAAACGTATTCATATTTCAAGGGCGGTACTTCACGGTTTTCTTTGGGCGACAAACCGTCGAGCCAGGCATTGCGCGCATGCACGATATAGGTGCGGCAAGCGGTTTTCTGCGCCAGCGTGCCCACGAAACCCCGCACGGTGTCGTATTCGGTTTGGCGGTCCACCCCGATGCGGTGTTTCACGGTAACGGCACACTCGGGCGCGGCATCCTGCATGGCGTTGAGACAGTCGGCCACCAAATCCGTTTCGTTCATCAGGCAGGCGCCAAACGCGCCTTTTTGCACACGCGGACTGGGGCAACCGCAATTGAGGTTGATTTCATCATAGCCCCAGGCTGCAGCTTTGGCGGCGGCCTTCGCCAAATCGGCAGGCTCGCTGCCGCCCAATTGCAAGGCCACCGGATTTTCGCATTCGTCTTTCAGCAAAAAGCGCGCGGCATCGCCGTAAACAATCGCACCGGCATTAATCATTTCGGTGTAAAGCCAGGTATGGCGGGTAATTTGGCGCGCCATATAGCGGTAATGGCGGTCAGTCCAGTCGAGCATGGGGGCAATGGATAAGCGGCGCGGCGGCAGGGTTTCAGACGGCATATTCGGGTTTCGGCTTTCTGTGTGAATCAGACGGCATTATAGCAAATGCGCAACGGATGCCGCGATTCACAGCAATTTCCGATACCCCCTCACCTGCCCGCAAACAAAACGCATATTTTGACCTGACGCAACAAGCGGCGATATTTCACACAAATCCGGCCACTCATCATTTATACATATGTTAATATTTCGCAAAATTTTTAAACATCATAGGTATTTTTATATTGCGATTAAACAATATTTGATACCTATTTCTATTTATTAATATATTTTCAATTTGTTAAGGAACCGCTATGAAACAGCTAAAAACGTTTCTGCTTTGGGGCCTGGTGGTATTGGTCGGCGTAGCCGCCTTTACCACGCTGGCGCTGCACCGCGGCGAACACGTCAATGCAGTATGGATGATTGTGGCCGCCGTTTCCGTGTATTGCATCGCCTACCGCTTCTACAGCCTCTATATCGCTAAAAACATTCTCGAACTCGACGCCAACCGCATGACACCGGCCGAGCGTCACAACAACGGCGTCGACTACGTGCCCACACACAAAGGCGTGTTGTTCGGCCACCACTTTGCCGCCATTGCAGGCGCGGGGCCGCTGGTCGGGCCCGTGCTCGCCGCGCAAATGGGCTATCTGCCCGGCACGCTGTGGATTATCTTCGGCGTGGTGTTTGCCGGTGCGGTGCAGGATATGATGGTGTTGTTTGTGTCGATGCGCCGCGACGGCAAATCGTTGGGCGACATTGTGAAGCAAGAGCTCGGCACCACCGCCGGCATCATCGCCTCTATCGGTATTCTGATGATTATGATCATCATCACCTCCGTATTGGCGCTGATTGTGGTAAAAGC
>CAYVIS010000044.1:8295-11671 GCA_964451565.1 uncultured Neisseria sp. | reverse complement strand
TTTGCCTGTTCAGACGGCCTCTCAATAATGGCAATCAACGGCCGCAATCAGGCCGTCTGAACATTTTTCTGATGATGAGCATGAATTCCAACAAACGCATTTTCGTTCTCTACACCGGCGGCACCATCGGCATGAGCCAAAGCCCGCAAGGCCTGCGCCCCGATACCGCGCTGGTGGGCAAGGCGCTGCAACCGTTTTCAGACGGCCTCGAATTCGACTGGCATGTGTGCACGCCGCTGATTGATTCCTCGGCAGTAACGCTGCAAAACTGGTGCGACTGGCTCGACATCCTGACCGAAAAACTGCCACAATACGACGGCGTGTTGATACTGCACGGCACCGACACGCTCGCCTACACCGCCAACCTGCTGGCTCTGGCGCTGCAAGGCTTGAACAAACCGGTGGTGCTCACCGGCTCGCAATGGCCGTTTGACAGCGACAACAGTGACGCACCGTTCAACCTCGCCACCGCCGTGGCCGCGTTTGAGTTGGCCGAATTGCGCGAAGTGGTGTTGGCGTTTAACGGCAAACTGTTCCCCGCCGTCGGTAGCAGCAAAATCAGCACCGAAAGCGCCGAAGGCTTCGGCAACGCCCATTTCGGCGCCTTAGGCGAATGGTCGGCAGCGCAGGGCTGGCAGCAATTAAACCTTGCTGCGCCTAACCAAAACGGAATGCCTGCCGAAACACGATGGCTCGACCCGCAAGCCAAAGTGGTTTGCCATACCCTCACGCCCGGTTTTGCCGCCGCCGCCATCGGCAACGATCTGCGCGACAGCAGCGCCGATGCCGTGATTCTGCACAGCTACGGCCACGGCAACGCCCCCGCCGATGCCGACTTTATCCGCGCCGTGCAGAGCTTCACCGCCCAAGGCGGCCTGCTGCTCAACATCAGCCAAGTGCCGCAAGGCTGCGCCGCCGCGGTGTATGCGCAGGGCGACGCGCTGCGGCAGGCAGGCGTGGTCAACGGTGGCAAAGCCAACCTCGAAACCGCGCTGGCGCTGCTGACGCTGGCGGTGTCCGAGCAATGGGACAGCGCGCGCGTGCAGCAGCAATTGCAGCGTTTGGGTTTGCTGTAAACGATTGAAGTAACAGGCCGTCTGAAACGTTTCAGACGGCTTTTGCGTTATAATGTCTGCCGATTAATCATCGCAGGGCAGGAAAAGAGCATGGCCAAGCAAACCGCCAAACCTTTAATCGTCAGTGCATGCTTGCTCGGACAGCCCGTGCGTTACAACGGCATCGGTAAACCGAATGATTTTTTAATAGCCTTACAGCAGTCTGGCCGCCGCATTATCGCCGTGTGCCCTGAGGAAATGGGCGGTTTGTCGACACCGCGTCCACCCTCTGAAATTGACAACGGCAGCGGTGAGGATGTACTCGACGGCAACGCCTGCGTAAAAGCAGACACGGGCGCGGATGTGAGCGCCGAATTTGTGGCCGGTGCGTACAAAGTTTTGCGGCTGGCGCAGGAAGCGGGTGCGGATTGTGCAGTGATGAAAGCGAAAAGCCCGTCTTGCGGTTGCATGCGTATTTACGATGGCACGTTTTCGGGCGCGGTAAAGACGGGCAACGGCGTGACCACAGCGCTGTTGTTGCGGTATGGGTTTCATGTATTAACCGAGGAGGATGGCGAAGCGTTGCAACAATTGGCGGAGTAAAAAATAAAGGGGGAATGATTTAGGCCGTCTGAAACGTTTTGCTTTCAGACGGCCTTTGCTGTTAACGGACATAGTTTAAAGATTTTTGCGCATTAATTCGCATTCGACGGTCACTTCACGATTGAGCGGCAGTATGGCGGCGCCGAGGGATTCGTAATCGTTGAGCTTATAGAAGCCGACCGAGTTGAGCGAGGCGTAGAGTTTGATGAAGCTCAGGCCTGCTTCTTGCGCCAGCTCTTCTGCGCGTTGTAGCAGTGCGGTGCCCAAGCCTTGGTTGTGTACAAACGGGTGTACATATAAGGCATCGAGTTGGGCTTCTTTAAAGTCTAATTGGAAAAAGCCTTGGATGTGGTTTTTGTATTCCACCACCCATAAAGCTTTGCTGCTGTCGGCGATGGTGTCGAGATAGCTTTCGGGGCTGAGCAGCGCGCGCCAGGCGTCGAGGATGCGGTCGTCGTAGCTGCGGGCGCAGGTGTATTGCACCGAGTAGACATGGGCGTTGTAGATGTGTTCGCAGTCGTGCGGATTGGCGGGGCGGAGGATGGTAATCAGGCTCATGGCGGCAGGCTTTTTAAGTGGCAGGGTTTCAGACGGCCTTTGATTATTGAGGCCGTCTGAAACGATTATAGCGATTGGTGCAGCATTTGTGCAGTATCGAATGCTGCGTCGGCATCATCGGCCAACACGGTAAAATGCCCCATTTTGCGGCCTTTGCGGGCGGCGAGTTTGCCGTATTGGTGCAGGTGGGCGCGGTTGTGGCTTTGCAGCGGCAGCCAATCGGGTTCGCTGCCGTCATCGCCCCATACGTCGCCGAGGATATTGGCCATGCAGCAGGATGACAGCAGGCGGGTGTCGGCGGGCGGCAGGCCGCACATGATGCGCACTTGCTGCTGGAATTGGTCGGCAGCGCAGGCGTTAAGGGTATGGTGGCCGCTGTTGTGCGGGCGCGGGGCGATTTCGTTGACAACCAATTCCTGCATTTCGCCGACCACAAACATTTCCACCGCCAATGCGCCGACATAATCCAGCTCGTCAGCCAAGCGTTGTGCCATCTGCTGCGCCTGCTGCTGGATATCCTGCGGCAGGCGGGCGGGTACGATGGAATAGGCGAGGATGCCGTTTTCGTGGATGTTTTCGGCAGGGTCGAAAGTGCGCATGTTGCGGCTGTCGAGGCGGCACACAATCACGGAAATTTCGCCGCGCAAATCAACCATTTTTTCAAGTACACAATCGACGCTGCCGTGTTCTGCAAAAGCAGCATGCAATTCTTCGAGCGTATTGACACGGATTTGGCCTTTGCCGTCGTAGCCGAGAGTGGCAGTTTTCAGGATGCCGGGCAGCAGTGCGGCGCTTTCTGCGGTGATGTCTTCCGCTGTGCAGACGGCCTGATAGGGCGCGGTTTGCAAGCCGGCTTTCTGAATCCAGGCTTTTTCCTGAATGCGGTTTTGGGCAATCGCCACGCAGTCGCCGCTGGGGGAAACAGCGGTGTGCTGCGCCAGAAAGCGCATGGCGTCGGCGGATACGTTTTCAAATTCGGTGGTGACGGCGGCGCATTTGGCCAATTCGTTTAAGGCGGTTTGGTCGTCGAACGGCGAGCACAAATGGCGTTCGGCAAATTTGGCTGCGGGGGCGTCGGGGTCGGGGTCGAGCACAGTCACTTGATAGCCCATGGTTTGGGCGGCTACGGTAAACATGCGGCCGAGCTGGCCGCCGCCGAG
>CAYVIS010000044.1:0-8195 GCA_964451565.1 uncultured Neisseria sp. | reverse complement strand
GCGCGGGCTTTGTTTTGGGTTTCCTGCCATTCGGCTTCTTCGTCGGAATCGGCCACGATGCCGCCGCCGCTCTGCACATACAGGGTTTGGTCTTTAATCACGGCGGTGCGGATGGCGATGGCCAAGTCCATATCGTTGTTGAAGCCCCAGCAACCTGCCGCGCCGCCATAGATGCAGCGTTTGGCCGGCTCCAGCTCTTCGATGATTTCCAGCGCGCGAACTTTTGGGGCGCCGGAGAGTGTGCCGGCAGGGAAGGTGGCGGCGAGCACGTCCATATTCGATACGCCGGGTTTCAGACGGCCTTCGACATTGGAAACGATGTGCATCACATGCGAATAGCGCTCAATCACCATTTTTTCGGTAACGCTGACGCGGCCGGTTTCGCTCACGCGGCCGACATCGTTGCGGCCCAAATCAATCAGCATCACGTGTTCGGCGATTTCTTTGGCATCGCTGAGCAAATCCTGCTCTTGCGCCAAATCTTCGGCGGGGGTTTTGCCGCGCAGGCGGGTGCCGGCAATGGGGCGCACGATGATGTCGTCGCGCTCGCGCCGCACCAGAATCTCGGGCGAGGAGCCGACCACATGGAAATCGCCGAAATCGTAGTAAAACATATAGGGAGAGGGGTTGAGCGTGCGCAGGGCGCGGTAGAGGCTGAGCGGGTTGTCGCTGAATTTCAGCTTCATGCGCTGGCTGGGCACGACCTGCATGCAGTCGCCGTCGAGGATGTATTGGCGGATTTTGCGTACATATTCTTTGTAACGCGCTTCGCCGGTTTCGTGTTCCGGCTCGGTGGCGGGGCTGCCGAGCGAGAGCGGGATGGCGCAGCTTTGGCGCAACTGGATGCGCAATTCTTCCAAACGCTCACGGGCGTGTTGGTAGCTGTTGGGTTCGGCGGGATCGGCATACACAATCAGGTAGATTTTGCCGCTGAGATTATCGACTACGGCCAATTCTTGCGACAGCATCAGCAGGATGTCGGGCGTGCCGATGGTGTCGGGCTTATCGGCCTGTTGGAAGCGGTGGGCGAAATGCTCGAAATGGTAGATGGTTTCGTAGCCGAAATAGCCGACTAAGCCGCCGGTAAAGCGGGGCAGGTTGGGGATTTCCGGCGTGTTGAAACGGGCGTGGAATTGTTCGATAAAGTGCAGCGGGTTGCCGCTGAATTGCTCGATGATTTCGCCGTCGTGATACACGCTCATCTGCTTGCCGGAAGCTTTCAGATAAGTGCGGCAGGGCAGGCCGATAAAGGAATAGCGGCCGAAGCGCTCGCCGCCAACTACCGATTCGAGCAGATAGCTGTAAGGCTGGTTGGCGAGTTTGAGATAGAGCGACAGCGGCGTGTCGAGGTCGGCCAGCAGCTCTTGCACCAGCGGGATGCGGTTATAGCCTGCGTCGGCCTGTTGTTGGAATTGTTGCAGCGTAATCATGTTTCAGACGGCCTGAAAAAAATGTCAATGAATGTAAACGAGTATAGCAGTTTTGACCGCGCTGTTGCAGCTTTAATGATGGAAAAAGCCGCCTGAAAGCGGGAATTTACGCAATCTGCCCGGGGTTGGCTGCTTAATTTGTTTGCCAGTTGATTAATGCCCATTTCATGCCGAATGCAGGGGTGTTGAAAAGATGTTTGTATTCTGTGAAAAAGTGGTGGAGTGTGCTGTATTCTGGCTCAGTCAGATCGGGATATTGGCGGGTACAGAAAGTGCGGAAGCTTTGCCAGTCGGTGCAGTATTGGAGACGACCTTTAACGGTGACAAAGCTGAGGTTGGGGTCGAAACCCATCTGATAGAGGATGTTGAGGGGATAGATATAGTCGGGGAAGTGAGCTTGTTCGCGTTTTAGCAATGCGTTGAGGAGGGGCGGCATAAACCCGCCGCCGACGGGGTAGGAAAAATAAACGGTGTGGTGGGCATGGTGGCTGAGTTTGAGCAGCAAGGCGCCCAAGTCTGCATCCATACCGGCGCGCGAACAGACAACGATGTCGCAATGCGGCACTTTGTACTGCCAGTCGTCTTCTTTGGTCAGATGGATGGCGGTGTAGTTGCTGATGGCGGCATTGCGGGCATTTTCCGCCAGAAAATCGAGCATTTTACGGCTGTGGTCGAGGCAGTATACATGACCGGTTTTCCGGGCGATCGCCAGCGCCAGCGTACCCGGACCGCAGCCGACGTCCAATACGCTAGATATGCCGTTGAAATGAATCTGCCGTAAAAATGCCGCAGCATAATCCCCGCTGCCTTGCCGGAAGCCTTGATTCATTCCGGGTGCTTTTTCATCCCAATGCCCGGCATCCAAGGTAGTGAAGCCGATGTTGCGCATGTGGCGCCGGTATTGTTCGGCATAGTCGGGTTCGGTCAGGCGCTCGGGTTTCATAGTTTGAGATACTTTCGGATTTGTGCAGCCGGCAGGCCATATAAACCGGCGAGGTGCTCTGCGGTGAGAAAATCGTCAGGCAGATGGTGGCTCAGGGCGCTGTTTTGCAATACCCACAGGCTGTCAGTAATGTGTTTGACCTGTTCGGGGTGGTGGGTGCTGAACAAAATACCGTAACCCTGGTTTTTGAGTGCAGCAATGCTTTCCATCACCAGAATCTGATTGCCGAAATCCAGGCTGGCGGTGGGTTCGTCCATAATCAGGAATTCCGGCTCTTGCACAAGGCTGCGGGCAATCAGCACCAGTTGCTGTTCACCGCCGGAGAGCTGGCGGAAGCGCCGGTTTTTCAGACGGCCTATGTTGAGCTTTTCGAGCATAACGGCGGCACGGTCACGGTCGTTCTTTGAGGGTTGACCGAATAAACCGATGCGCGCTGCACGTCCCATCAATACCATGTCCGACACGGAAAAATCAGGCAGACTCTGATGCACTTGCGGTACATAGGCCAGCCGGGTGGCAAGGCAGGCGGGGGTAACGGCGGCAATGTCAGCACCGTCAAGCAACACCTGGCCGCCGAGCGGCGGAATCAGTCTGAGCAGGGTTTTAAACAAAGTGGATTTTCCGGCACCGTTAGCGCCGAGCAGACAGGCACAATGGGCGGGCGGTAAGTGGAAATAAATGCCGTCTGCAATCACGCGGCGGTTATAGCCGATGCTCAGGTTGTGGGTGCTGAGTGTCATGACGAACGCTCCCTGGCCAGCAACAACCATACGAAAAACGGTGCACCGATGAATGCAGTGAGGATGCTCAACGGTAAATCGATGGGTGCCAGCGTACGAGCGGCAGTATCGGCCAAAATCAAAAACAGGGGACCCAGCAGGAGCGACAAGGCCAATACACGGCTGAATTTGGCACCGACCAGCAATCTGGCAATATGCGGCACAATCAGCCCGACCCAGCCAATCATGCCGGATACGGCCACGGCTGCGGAAGTCATCAATGTGGCCGAAACAATCAGCAGCAGGCGCAGAGCTGCCACATTAACTCCCAAACTCTGCGCTTCTTCATCGCCGAGTGTCAGTAAATCAACCCGCCAACGCAGCAAAACAAGCGGCAGCAAGCCACACAGCAGCAACGGCAGTGTGTAGGCCAGTTCGGTATAGGTGATGGTGTTGAGGCCGCCCATCAGCCAGAAGGTGATGGTAGAAAGCTGGGTGTAAGGGTCGGCGAGGATTTTAAACAGGGATATCAGCGCGCTGAATATAGAGCCGACCACCACGCCGGTGAGTACCAGCGCCAAAGTGTTGTCTGACTTTTTCAGACGGCCTGCAATCAGACAGACAGTCGCTACAGCAACCAATCCGGAAATGAAGGCGGAAAGTGCAATCATCACCAGATTCATGCCCGCATAAATCGCCAATGCAGCACCAAAACCGGCACCGGCAGAAACCCCCAGAATATCGGGTGAAACCAAAGGATTGCGAAACATCACCTGATAAGCAGCCCCAGCTGTTGCCAATGCAGAACCGATGGCGAGCGCAGCGAGGAGGCGCGGCAGACGCAGCTGCCACAAGATTTGCGCGGAGCGGCTGTGGCCGTCTGAAAAGGCTTGAATCATGTCGGCGGGATTTAAGGGATAGCGCCCGACAGACAGGGAAAATAGGGCAGCAACCAGTAAAATGGCCAAGGTCGACAAAACGGTGATATGCGTGCGTAACATCAATCCCCCAGTTTCACAATGTCAAACACACCTTCCGGCGGTTTGCTATGGTAGAGCGCACCGAATAATGTGTGTATCTGCTGACGGTAAATGTCGGCGGACTGTTGCGCCAACACCGCCTGTAAAACATAGATGCCCAATAGGCGGTTGATGCCGGGCGGGCCGTCGAGCCAGCCGAAGGGCAGTTTCGGAAATAGATAAACCTGCTTGTTTTTCACGGCATCGAGATTGCTCCAAATTCGACTGTCGTCGGCCAGCGAGCGGAAAAAATGTTCGTCTTGGGTGAGAATGGTTTCCGGCTGCCACCATATCAGCTGCTCCATCGAAACCTTACCCAAACCGCCGTGCCCCAGCGATGCGGCAATATTGTCTGCACCTAAAAGCTCGATAACTTCGGTGTGGATGGATTGTGCCATGCCGGTTTCAAAACCATCAGCACCGCGGGCGTAATAAATTTTATGCCCGTGGTTGCCGCGGCGTCTGCTTTCGGCAAAAACCAGCGCCTGCTCGGCAAGCTCGGCGAGTGTGCCGGTGTAGGGCGATTGAAGCAGACCGCCCAATTGGCGGATTTGCTCTGCGGCCTGATTCAGACGGCCATCTATCAGCAGGTAGGGAATATTCAGCTGCGCGGCGGTTTTTTCGGCCGTACTCAGATAGGTGTCATTAAGCGTGCCCGCATCCACAACCAACTCTACCTGTTCGGCAAGCAGGCGCTCGAAAGAAACGGTGGAGCCGCGCCCGTTGATGCTGCCCAGAAGCGGCCAGGCGTGAGTGTTTTCGGGTAGAAAGGCCAGTGTTTCTGCCGATTTTCTGCTGGTCCAACCAACCAACCGCTCTGGTGCCAATGCAAACAGTAACACTTCGGCAGGCGGCCCTGCTGCATAGAGCTTGCGGAAACTTTGCGGCGTTTGGGGCAGGCCGAATGTATGGATAAGCGTTTGCCCACCCTGCTCAGGCGGCTTTGCAGCAGAACTGCTTTTCTTGCATGCTGCAGTAAGCAAGGGCGCGGAGAGCAGCAGGGCGTTGATGAAATTTCTTCTTGTGGTCATGGCGTTTTTCAAAGTGATATGTGTGGCAGGAGTATCGGTCTTTTATTCAGGGCGGTGCGGTTGAAAATGCAGACAGTTAAGCGCGGGCAACAGCTGCTGTAAATCAATCTAAAGAATTAGTTTGACAAGCCGATAGGATTTTGAGCGTCGGCAGTTAGCATGGCTTCATCCGGATAGACCGATACAACAAAGGGAGCAGAAAATGTCTTATATGAAATCGGGAGCCAGCCGCTCGGTTTGCGCGGTTGCTGTATTGTCGGCTTTATTGGCCATGCCTGCGTGGGCGGATGAAGGCCGTCTGAAAGAAGAGACGGATGGAGCGGTGCAGAATTTTGAGCTGGGCACGGTAGAAGTGACCGGCAAACGCGTGCTGCCCACTTCGGGCGACACGGTTGCGGTCGGTATTGAAGACATGCAGGAGCGCAATGTCAAAACTGTAGCGGAAGCGGTGGCCACTACGCCGGGAGTAACGTTGAGCAACAACAGCCGCAATGAGCAGATGTTTTATGTGCGCGGTTTTGATGCTCGTCAAGTGCCGGTTTATGTAGACGGCATCCCGCTGTATGTGCCTTACGACGGCTATGCAGATTTCAGCCGTTTCACAACTTTCGATTTATCGGCAGTGCGCGTGAGCAAAGCAGGAGCTTCCTTACTTTACGGCCCCAACACTTTGGGCGGTGCCGTGAATTTGGTGACACGTAAACCGGACAAACCGTTTGAAGGCGATGTGCAGATAGGCACGGCTTCGGGAGGCGAGCGGAGTGTAGCGGTGAATCTGGGTGGCAAACAGGATAAATGGTATTACCAGCTCGGCGCTTCCTATCTGGATGCGGACAGCTTTCCTCTGCCTAAAGGGTTTAAAGACGAAAAACAGCAGCCGACCGATACGGGTAATTATCGGGAAAATGCAAGACGAACCGACAAACGTTTTTCATTTAAATTGGGCATCACTCCGAACGAAAGCGACGAGTATGCGGTGGGCTATGTGATGCAGCGCGGTGAGAAAGGCAATCCTGTCTACACCGGACAATCCACGCAGCGCAATGCTGTGCGCTATTGGCGCTGGCCTTATTGGGATAAAGACAGCGTGTATTTTTTGAGCAATACGGCGATAGGATTGAATAATTCCATTAAAACAAGAATATATTATGACACCTATAAAAATGGGTTGGATATGTATACCAGCTCCGCTTATGCCGAGCACGACCCCACCAGCAGCTATAAAGACATCAGTAAAGGAGCAAGTGTAGAGTGGGCGAACACATCGTTTGACGGACATATTTTGCGTTTTGCCGCTCATTATAAAGTAGACGAACACACCGATGAGGCCGGAGCGGCAAGCGAAGAAAAGCATTATCGCGACGTAACCACTTCTTTTGTAGCGGAAGACACAATTTCGTTGGCTGAGCGCTGGAGTCTGACCTTGGGCATGAGCCGTGACCGGCGTAGGGCCAAAGAAGTGTATTATTGGCCGACGGGCTCCGCCGAAGCCACCAATGCACTGGCCAAGCTCAGCTACCGTTTTGGCAGACAGGATAACGAGCTCTACGGTATTTTCTCACGCAAAACCCGTTTCCCGACGATTAAAGACCGCTATTCGGCAAGAATGGGTGCAGCTTTACCCAATCCGGATTTGAAACCGGAAAACGCCAGCCATTTTGAAATCGGTGCACGGGGCGAACCTTGGGTGAATGGCAAAGGGCAGGTTTCGCTGTTTTACAGTCGTATCCGCAATGAAATCCAAACCAATGTGGTGGAATCGGATCAATGCGGCGGCACCACTTGTAATCAGGCACAAAACATCGGCCGAACCCGTCATGCTGGTATCGAGCTGTCTTTGGAGCAGCAACTATCGCCTTCATGGAGCATTCAGACGGCCTATACTTATCTTAACCGCCGCAACCAGAATGATTCCGATGTTGTGCTCACCGGCACACCGCGTCACAGAATCGTGTCGGCACTGAAATGGCAGCCGAGTGAAAAATGGCTGCTGCGGGCGGAATGGGAAGCCGAACAGGGGCGTAAAGTCAGCCGAGGGCGGGAAACCATCGCTTCCGGCGGCTACGGCATCGCCAACTTTCGCGCCCGCTATCAGGCCAACCAAGCAACCGAAATCGATTTCGGTGTGAACAATATCGGTGACAACTGGTATCAGTTGGCCGACGGCTATCCGATGCCGGGGCGGGTATGGTATGCCAATTTGCGTTATCGGTTTTAAGCAGGAGCCGGCGGTATTGTTCTGATAAATGTGGGCTGAATCTTCTTTCATACCGGTTAAATATCAGTATATTACGTCTTTCAGACGGCCTGAATGCTTTACAAACTGTCTTTTTGCCGCTCCTGCGCAGGAGTGCGGGTATCGGTTTTGATAAAAACCTCGTTTTGGAAGCTTGCGACCGTCTGAAACCTTAAAGTAGGAGTTATCCCGTATACGCTTTTTTAAATGATCTTGGCCAGGTGAGACAATTGATTCCGGTCGGCGGCATGTCTGTACATCAGGAAAAAAGCACTAATAAGCATTATTGGTAAAAAACTCAGGCCGTCTGAAGGTTTCAGACGGCCTGAGTTTGATTGGTGTGGGGGGAATTACTCTTCCGGTTGGTCGCCGTCGGTATCGTCGATTTTGCCTTCGGTGATGTCGACATTGATGCCGACAGCCGCGCGGATTTTGGCGTCGATTTCGTTGGCCACTTCCGGATTTTCTTTCAGCCACACGCGCACGTTGTCTTTGCCTTGGCCGATTTTGGCACCGTTGTAGCTGTACCAAGCGCCGGATTTTTCAACGATGTTGTGCTTCACACCGATGTCGATCAGCTCGCCTTCCCAGCTCACGCCTTCGCCGTAGAGGATGTCGAATTCGGCTTGGCGGAACGGCGGCGCGACTTTGTTTTTAATCACTTTGACGCGGGTTTCGTTGCCGATAACGTCGTCGCCTTTTTTGATTTGGCCGGTGCGGCGGATGTCGAGGCGCACAGATGAGTAGAATTTCAGCGCGTTACCGCCGGTGGTGGTTTCGGGGCTGCCGAACATCACGCCGATTTTCATGCGGATTT
>CAYVIS010000043.1:0-11803 GCA_964451565.1 uncultured Neisseria sp. | reverse complement strand
GCCACCAAACCGACGGCAAATGAATGGCGGTCGTTCAATTTATAGGCCACGGTGGGCTGAACCGCCAGCGTCTGCAAACCCAGCTCGTTCAGGTTGTAGCGCAACACCGAATCATGGTCGTATTCGGTGCCCGAGCCGAACGGAACATAAGTGCCGAGGCCGAGTGTGAATTTGTCGTTCAGTTGATACGAAGCATACAGGTGCGGCGCGAACACCACATCATCGGTGATTTTGCCGCTGGTGCTGCCTTGAATGCTTTCTTGGGGGTAAGTGCCGCCGCCGGGCAGGGCCACTTCGGGGTATTGTGCTTCGGCATCTTTATATTTCACATTCGGCGCGACAATGTTCACATTAATCGTCGCCTGTGTGCCCTCCAGCTTGGTCAAACCGGCGGGGTTGTAAAAAATGGTCGAGGGGTCGGCGGCTTCGGCGGTCGATGAGTTGGCGGTCGATTGGCTGCTCACCGATTGGGTGCCGAAATGGTAGCCGGAAGCCCAAGCGGATTGTGCCAACAGGGCGCTGCCGATAATCAGGGCGCTTTGCTTGATGCGGCGGGTGCTTTTCATGGTTTTTCTCCTAATCGTGTTTATGACGTTTTCAGACGGCCTTTTCAGGCAAAAAGGCACGAAATCACGTTATAAAACAATTTCTCCATTTATGGAATCTTTACTTTAATTTTTATTTGTTTTTGAACGTATGGCTCTGAGCGGCGGCATGGATCCGCTGTCGGCGCGTGTTGCTGCGCGTTGGCGGTGGTTAAACGGCTTGGCAATTGACATGCTTACTTTCAGTACATCATCTGGAACATCGTCATTCAACTCGGCGTCATTGCCGGGCTCCGACCCGGCAATCCAGAACGTCGGATTACAGGAATATCCGATGTTTCAGACGGCCTCAGGCTGGATTGCCGGGTCAAGCCCGGCAATGACGAGCGCAAGGCGACTGAAATATCAATGCAAGCGGTTTAACACAATCCAAAACAGCCGAATCGTTTTTCTTCTGTATTGCCCCTTTCAGACGGCCTGCTCCTTTAATTCAGGCCGTCTGAAAAGCCTTCGGTACAACTTGTCATCAAACAGGGCTGAGCCTGTCGAAGCCGTTTTGCGGTCGGCAAGCGGCTTCGCTGAGTTCAGTTGCCTGTATATCCATTCAAGTTTACTGCTCTTGTCCAATCCGCCGTCATTGTCGGGCTTGACCCGACAATCCAATCCGAGGCCGTCTGAAACATTGGCGATTCCTGTAATCCGACGTTCTAGATTGTCGGGTCGGAGCCCGGGTAGCACAGCGGACTTGCGCAGCTACAATGACGTGCGAGAGGTAGCTGAGCCTGTCGAAGCCGCTTTGTCTGTCGGCAAGCTGGCTTCATTCAAATCAACAGCCTGTATACTTGCTGCCGTTTAAAACACATGCCGTTGCAGCAATTGCTCATCGTGTTGCTCAAGCTGCCTATCGAAGTCGTCCACCATAATCACATTGCGTTTGAGCTGGCGGCCACGGGTGACGAGGTCGAATTCTTCCTGTGTAATCGCGCCTTTGTCCAAGGCTTCCTGCAGGCGCAAGGCGGGGGAGGGTTGTTGCAGCTCGCCTTTGCGGGTGAGGTTGCGCAGTTTCTTCTCGGCAGGCTCGGCGGCAATCACGGCGGCGTGGGCGACGGGCAGCAGGCCGATGGGCTCTTCTTCGTTGGCGGGTACAAACATGCCTTTGGTGAGGCGCGCGAGCATGGTTTCGTTTTTCATCAGACCGTCGGCCACTTTGCTGGCGAGCTTGTCGGCAGGCGCTTTGATGTTGTGCCCCAGCGGCATGGTGAGCACGCGCAGCAGCCATGCCAGCGGACGCATCGGCAGGTTGCGCAGCAGGCCATCGAGGGCGGTTTGCGCGTCAAACAGGGCTTGTTCGGCGGCATAGCGCATGATGGCTTCGTCTTCTTTCGGGCTGCCTTGGCTTTCAAAACGTTTGAGCACGGCGCTGGCAATAAACAGGTTTGACAGAATATCGCCCAAACGTGCCGACAGCTTCTCTTTGAATTTCAGGCTGCCGCCAAGGCTGAACATGCTCATGTCGGCCACCAACGCGAAGTTGGCGGCAACGCGGTTCATGCGGCGGTAATAGGCGGCGGTGGCTTTGCTGCCTTTGGGCGCGGCGGAAAATGCGCCGTTGGTGAGCGAGAGCCAGAAGCTGCGGAAGGCGTTGGTAAAGGCGAAATGCAGATGCGCGCCGAATGCTTGGTTGAATGCTTTGGTGTCGTTATCCATCGCCGCACGCATTTCTTTCAATACATACGGATGGCAGCGGATGGCGCCCTGACCAAAGATAATCATGCTGCGGGTGAGGATATTCGCGCCTTCCACGGTAATCGCCACCGGAATCGCCTGATAGGCGGCGGCCAGATAGTTGCGCGGCCCCAACACCACGGCACGGCCGCCGTGTACGTCCATCGCGTCGTTCAGCGTTTTGCGCATGCGTTCGGTGTTGTGGTATTTCAAGATCGCCGAAATCACGCTGGGTTTTTCGCCGCTGTCGAGCGCGGTGAGTGCCAAATCCTGCGCGGCTTCCATTTGATAGGTATACATACCGATGCGCGACAAGGCTTCGTCAACACCTTCAAACTTGCCGATGGGCAGGCCGAATTGGTCGCGGATACGGGCATACAGCGAAGTGGTGTAACTGGCAACTTTACCCGCAGCCACCGAGTTGGCAGGCAGGGAAATACAGCGGCCGACGGAGAGGCATTCCACCAGCATCTGCCAGCCTTTGCCTGCGTATTCCACGCCACCGATAATCCAATCCAGCGGAATGAACACGTCTTTACCCCAAGTAGGGCCGTTCATAAACACGCTGCCGCCGGGGAAGTGGCGACGGCCGATTTCCACGCCTTCGTGGTTGGTGGGAATCAGCGCGCAGGTAATGCCGATGTCTTGTTTGTCGCCTAAGAGGCCGTCGGGGTCGTACATTTTAAAGGCCATGCCGAGCACGGTGGCCACGGGCGCGAGGGTAATCCAGCGTTTTTCCCAAGAAATACGGATACCCAGTACATCATCGTGTTTTTCGCCGCTGGTCGGGTCGGTGTAGCTGCCTTTGCAGACCACGCCGAAGTCGGGAATGCCGCCTGCATCCGAGCCTGCGTGCGGGCTGGTGAGCGCGAAACAGGGGATTTCCAGGCCTTTGGCCAAACGCGGCAGGTAGTAATTTTTCTGCGCTTCGGTGCCGTAGTGTTGCAGCAGCTCGCCCGGGCCGAGCGAATTGGGCACCATCACGGTAACGGCGGCGCTGCCTGCGCGGGTGGCGACTTTCATCACCACTTTGGCATGGGCGTAATTCGAGAATTCGAGGCCGCCGTATTCTTTTTTGATGATCATGCCGAGGATGCCGCTGTCTTTAATAAACTGCCAAGCTTCGGGGGGCAGATCTTTGGTTTTGTGCAGCATTTCCCAGTCGTCAAGCATTTTGCACAGCTCTTCCACCGGCCCGTCGATAAACGCCTGCTCCTCCGCGCTCAAAGTCGGCGTGGCGAAGTTTTGCAGTTTGCTGAAATCGGGTTTGCCGGAAAACAGCTCGCCGTCCCACCACACCGTGCCCGCATTGATGGCGTCGGCTTCGGTTTCCGACATCGCGGGGGTGATTTTCTTATAGATGCCGAAAATACGGCCGAGGATAAAATCGCGCAGCGGCGGAATGCAGCTGGCCGCAGCGATAAGCAGCACGGGAATATACGCCCACCACGAAGCGCCGCCGAGGGCGAGGCCGATAACGGCAGCCAGCGACAGCAGCCAGGCGGGGCTGCGGAAATAGGCGGCAATGCCGACCAATACGAGCAGCAGGAACAGACTCAGCATTTTGGTTCTCCTTTGGTTTTTCTTGTGGTTCAGACGGCCTCGGCGGGTGGAGGCAGTTATAGTGGGTTTTGTTTGGTTTTGGTGTATTGCGGTTATTTGGGTTGGTTCTTTAGTTGGGAAAGCAAATCTGGCGATTTGCCACCCTCACCCCCGTATCAAGTACGGGGCAGGCTCTAGCCCTCATCCAACGGCGCTTTCAACCCCGCCACCACAAAAGGCCGCACATACCGCGCCACTTGTTCGGCGTTTTTGGCGTTCACCACGCTGGCGGGGGCGAGGGCTTTTAAGACATCGTTGCCGGCAAACGCATTAAACAGCGTGCTCAGTGCCAAGTGCATGCGCCAGCGGCAGGCTTCGGGCGGTAAATCGGGCAGCGCGCGGGCGAAGGCGGCATAGAGGCGGTCGGCCAGTTCGGAAAATTCCTGCGCCAGCGCCTCGCGGAAAATTTTGTATTCGTCCAACATCAGCCGCGACACCAGCTTGGCGGTGGGGCCTGCTTTACCGTCGGCAGCATTGACCAGATTCAGGTAAGAAGCGATGAAGCTGTCGGTAAGGTGCTCGGGTGTGAGCGTTTGCTGTTGCGCTTCAACGGTTTGCAGCATGGCCAATACGTCTTCCAAAAAAGGGGCGATGCGGCGGTGGATAACCGCCAAAAACAGCGCTTCTTTCGAGCCGAAATGGTAATGCGCGGCGGCCACATTCGCCTGCGCCTCGCGCATAATCTGCCGCAGCGACGAGGCAAAAAAGCCGTGTCGGGCAAAATGGCTTTCTGCCGCACTCAAAATACGCGCGATGGTTTGGCTGTCGTGGGGCGTTTGGTTCATGTGTAGCTGCCTGTAATTAAAACAGTCGTTTGATTCAAACATACGTTTTAAATTGATGTGTGTCAATAGTTTGCGTGCAACAAGATTAGAGTCACAGCTTCAGACGGCCATCCGCAGGCGCACGGTTGTTTGCTTGGCGGTGATTCGGATAGTACAAGGAGATAATGTAAAAAAAGCCGTCTGAAACAGCGTGGGCGGCAAACTCAATGGCTTCGACAGGCGCTGCCACCTGTGTGCGTGTCGTCTGCGTCATTGCCCTGTTCGCTTACTTTTGAGGATTGTTATACACTACGCTTTTCTTTCCACCGCACGCCCCCATGCAACGACTGCTCACTTCTCTGCCGGTTTGGATTATCCTCGCCGATATGGCTTACGGCTTTGTGCTCAATATTCTGCAAAGCCTCAACCTGCGCGGCACCGACCTGCCCAAAGACGGCCTGCCCGTGTCGCCCGACATCGCCTTCAGCGGCCTGCAGGTGTTGGCCAACGGCGGCATGATTGCCATCATCGGCTTCGGCCTGTTGGTGTTGCTGCAACTCAACCGCAGCGTGTTGCAGCGCCGCATCCTGCCCATCGGCGTGTTCCGCACCCTCGGCCTGCTGGCCGTGCTCGCGTTCAGTTTGCCCGCGCTGTGGGAATGGGGCTGGGCGCTCGCCCGTTTTGCGGCGGGGGGCGATACGGTGGCGTTTAACAATCCGCGTTATCTGCTGGTGGCCTTGTGTCAGCCGTTGGTGGCGTTGTTGTGTGTGTGGCGGTTGGTCGGGTGGTATAGGCTGCATAAAGCGGCAGCGGATACGGAAGAAATGGCGTAATCAAGCGCAAGGCCGTCTGAATGTTCAGACGGCCTTGTCATATTTGCAAAATTATCAATTACATCATCGTAAAATTCTCCGCGCCCGTCATTCCGGCGCAGGCCGGAATCCACCTGTCCGGATTCTGTTTTTGATTTTAAACCGATTATGCGCAGGAGATGGATTCCGGCCTGCGCCGAAATGACGGGTTGATTGGCTGCTTTCAACAGAAATGAATTTTACAAAGGCTTCAGCCCTGATTCAATCACACAACCGATATAAAAAAGGCCGTCTGAAAGCTAAACCTTTCAGACGGCCTCTATCATTTACACCCTATTCCACCTTAAACGGCAAAAACGACACGTCCATCACATACGCTTTCGGGTTCGACCAATCCACGGTCACTTTCACGCTGTCGCCCAGATACGGCGCGGGGTCTTCGGCCATCGGCGGGCTGACAAACTGCTGCATATTGCCGTTGTTCGGATTCGGGGCGATGGCAACGATTTCGTAGCGGTCGACGGTGGTGTCGCTGCGCTTCTGGTTCCAATGCCGCACTTCCTGCACAGCCGCCTGAATTTCCACGCCTTGGCGCACGGCTTGTTGCTGCGCTTCGTATTTCGGCCACATGAAAAAATAGATGGCGGCGGCGATGCCGAGGGTAAACAGCCAGGTAATCGGGTTGGGCAGAAAGATGCTGATCAGCAGGAAAACCAGCGCCACGGCGGCGGCGATGATGATGGTGGTGAGGGAAAGCATGGCGGCTCCTTATCAATACAGTAATTTTTTACGCGGTTTGCGTGCGGCGGGGGCGGGGCGTGCGGCGGCGAGTGCCGACAGGTCGATGACGCTTTCGTTGCGGCAGGGGTTGCCGAGGCTGTCTTGGCAGTCGGCGCTGATTTTGATGATGCCGTTGAAAGGGGCGGGCGCGGTTTGGGCAGCCAAGACTTGGAAATCGGCAAACACGCCGCCGTAGTGTTCGCCTGCGGCCAGCATGTCGAGGCCGTCTGAAACGGCGGCTAAGGGCTGCATGCGGGCGCACACGGCTTCGGCAGCGGGGGTGGCGGCGATGCTTTCGACGTGCAGCCGCACCGCGTGTGCCGTGCCCTTACCGTGGTTGGACAAAGCCAGCTCGATTAAGTGCGGCGCATTGGTGGCGGGGCGCAACACGGCATGCAGCACCGGGCGCACGTTTTCCTGCTGCAAGGCTTCCAGCCGCGCGCTTTCGTGCAGGCGCAGACGCAGCGAGCGGCGGGCGAACACATATGCCAGCCACACCAAAGCCAGCGCGGCTAAGGCGGAGACGGTTGATGACAGGTTTTCCAGATAATGCCCCGGTTCGAGCCAGATGGCGGCGGTGATAAAACCGGCGAAGAAAATCAGAATATATAAAACCGGGGCAAACAGGCGTTGCAATGGGTCGGTCATGGTTTTTCTACTATAGGCAGTTACGGTATGCAGCGGCAGGCAATATGGCAGGTGGCAGCAAAGCCGTCTGAAATCCGTTTCAGACGGCCTGATACTTGTGTAAAAAAAGTATCCGTCGCTCTTGCGCAGGCAGGAGCCTGGTGCAAAGCAATGCTTTGCTTGTTCGCCTCATTGCTGCAAACAATCATTTGTACATAAAATCAAATAATTAAATATTTTCATTTGATTGCTGTTGCTTGACTGACAACTGAAGCTGCGCTTCAGCCCAGGCGCCTGCCTGCGCAGGAGCGACGAAAGGGTATTTTGCAAAAGCTTACCCGATTCCAACCCCGACACCGCCACGGATACCGCGTGTTATCTACGTTTCAAACGCTTATGCTTCGGCTACGAAATCGCGCGGGAAGGTTTTTTCGCAATAATGGCATTTCAGCTTGGTGCTTGCCCCCTGCCCGCGCACATAAAAGCGGCTTTTCACCGGCTCGCCGTGGCTGGCGCAATTGGTATTAGGGCAGCGCAACACTTCGCTGATGGTGTCGGGCAGTTTGAGCTGCATTTTCTGCACCACTTGGAAGTCTTCAATCACATTCACCGTGGCTTCGGGGGCAAACAGCGCCAAACGGTTGGCAGCTTTTTCGTCCAGATGCACGCCCGAAATTTTGATGATGTCTTTGCTGCCTTGGGTTTTGCTGGGCAGATTGAAGCCGACAGTCACGGCGCTGCCGTAGTGCAGCAGCTTGAATTGGCGCAGAATCGCCAAGCCTTTGCCGGCGGGAATGTGGTCGATGACGGTGCCGTTTTGAATCGCTTCGACGCTGTATTGTTTTTGGGTCATCTCACGCTCCTTATACTTCTTCGTTCAAAATCAAAGACAAAATCGCCTGCCGCGCATACACGCCGTTGGTGGCCTGCTCGAAATAATAGGCATATGGGGTGGCATCGACATCGGGATGGATTTCATCCACGCGCGGCAGCGGGTGCAGGATGCGCAGATTGTCTTTGGCGTTGGCCAGCATGTCGGCGTCGAGGTTGAATTTGCCTTGGATTTTGGCGAACTCCTGCTCGTCGAAACGCTCGCGCTGCACGCGGGTCATGTAGAGAATATCCGCCCATTCCGCAGCCGCTTCCAGCGAGGGCAGGATTTGATAGGCGCAACCGGCTTCGTCCAATTCTTCGGTGATGTAGTCGGGCATCGCCAAACTCGGCGGCGACACAAAGGCAAATTCGCAGCCCCAACGTTTGAGCGCCTGCGCCAGCGAATGCACGGTGCGGCCGTATTTGAGGTCGCCGCACATGGCGATTTTCAGATGGTTGAGCGTGCCTTGGGTTTCGTAGATGGTGACCAAATCGAGCAGGGTTTGGCTCGGGTGTTGGTTGGTGCCGTCGCCCGCATTAATCACCGGCACGTCGGAAAACTCGGCCAACACGCGCGCCGCGCCGTCTTTGGGGTGGCGCTGGATGATGGCATCGGTATAGCTGGAAATGATGCGTGCGGTGTCGGCCAGCGTTTCGCCTTTTTTGGCGCTGGTATTGGCGCCGTCGGCAAAACCGATGACCTTGCCGCCCAAACGCTGCACGGCGGTTTCAAACGATAAGCGCGTGCGCGTCGACGGCTCGAAAAAGCAGGAGCCGATGAGCTTGCCTTCGAGCAGGTCGTCGCGCGGCTCGGCCTTGAGCTTGAGCGCGGTGTGCAGCAGCAGTTCGAGCTGCTCGGTGGATAAATCGGCCACGGAAATGACGTTTTGTCGGTAGAGCGGATTGGGCATGGCGTATCCTTTGCGGTTGCGTAAAAAAGCCCGCGTCAACGGGCTTTTCAATAGGCGGGGGAAACGGCAAAGCCGCTGCGGCGGGCAGCGCGTGCAACAAGCGGGCAGACGCGGATGGCAGGCATGGCGGTTTGCGGTCGGATTCAAAATAAACGCTGGAATTATCGCATAAACCCGAGGCCGTCTGAAAGGGGTAATCGTTCAGACGGCCTCGGGAGGCCACGAATCCCGCCGCCAAAGCAGAGGCGGATATCGGGAAGGGCGGTGCAAAAGCAAATAGCCGCACCGTTATTGCCGATATTTCAGACGGCCTCGCGCCGGATTGGCTTGTTGCACCGAATTTATAGGGGCAACAGGCTGCCTGAGCCGCCTACAACAACCGACGTCATGCTCAGCGATTTGCCGACAATCTCATCGTTGAATAAGGCCAGCGGCTCGCCCGCCTCTTGCACGGCGGCGATATACAGCAGCGGCCAAAAATGCTCGGGCGTGGGCGCGGCCAGCTTCAGCTCGGGCGGATAGGCCGCCTCATCGGTGAGCGCGGCATGATTGCGGTCGCGCAGCCAGCCGTTGACCAACGTTTGCGCCGTTTGCGCCCACGGATAAGGATGGTCGGCAGATTCGGGATGGCGCCAATCCATCAGGCGCAGGTTGTGAACGATGTTGCCGCTGGCGACAATCAAGATGCCGCGTTCGCGTAAGGCCGCCAGCTTTTGTGCAAAGGCGAAATGTTGGCGGGCATCGAAATCGGCGTTCAAACTCAGCTGCACCACCGGCACGTCGGCATCGGGAAACAGATGACAAAGCACGCCCCATGTGCCGTGATCCAAGCCCCAATTTTCATCGGCGGCTACCGCATCTTCACCCAAGAGCGCGCGGATTTCAGCAGCGATTTCGGGGCTGCCCGGCGCGGGATAGTGCATGTCGAACAGCGCTTGCGGAAAACCGCCGAAATCGTGGATGGTGCGCGGTTTGGCCATCGCGGTAACAGCGCTGCCGTGCGTGAGCCAATGCGCGGAAATAGCGAGGATGGCGCGGATGCCGCTGCCGTAATGCGCGCGCAGGTTTTGGCCGAGCGCTTCCCAAGCGCGGGCATAGGAGTTGGCTTCGATGGCATTCATCGGGCTGCCGTGGCCGAGGAAGAGGGCGGGGAGTTTCATGATGGTTTTCGGATGTATGTGAAAAGGATGCGTTTAGTATAGATATTTCGGATGGATTGAAGAAGAGAGGTTTTATTGATAATCGGTTTCTTATGGGGAAATCAGGATGGTGTTCAATATTTTTGGGTATAGTCGATTAGATTTGAATCAAGGCAAGGCGAACCAATGCTGTATTGATTCAAATCTAATCCACTATATTTTGAAAATTAATCGGTAAAACCACTAAGGCCGTCTGAAAACGAATGCTTTCAGACGGCCTTAGTGGTTTTAAAGCATCAGCGTTTGCCGCTAAGGCACCTCATTATCCGGTTTTTCGTCCCAGCGTAATCCTATCCAACCCCGCCAAATCTGCCAGCGTGGCCACATCCTGCCAGCCTGCCGCCTGCAAAATTTCCCGCGCCGCCGCGCCTTGGTCGTAGCCGTGCTCTATCAGCAGCCAGCCGCCGGGTTTGAGGTAATCGGCTGCGCCTGCGGCCAGCGCGCGGATGCAGCTGAGGCCGTCTGAAAAATCGGTGAGCGCGTGCGGCGGCTCGAAGCGCAAATCGCCTTGGTGCAGATGCGCGTCACCGGCTTCGATATAGGGCGGGTTGGAAACGATAATATCGTAGCTGTGTTGTTCAGACGGCTTATCGACGGCAAACCACGAGCCGTGGGCGAATTCGATGTTTGCACCCAAACGTCGGGCATTTTGTGCGGCAACGGCGAGCGCGTCGGGGCTGATGTCGGACGCGCGCACTTGTGCGTCGGGGCGCTCCAGCGCGATGGTGAGGGCAATCGCGCCGCTGCCGGTGCCCAAATCCCACACACGGCCGCCTTGCGGCAGGTGCGCCAACGCGGCTTCGACCAGATGTTCGGTTTCGGGGCGCGGAATCAATACGGCGGGGGAAACGGTGAAGCTGCGGCCGTAGAATTCGCGTTCGCCCAAAATATACGCCATCGGCTCGCCCTGCGCCCGGCGTTCGGCTAGGGCATTGAGGGTGGCGAGGGTGTCGGCGGCAAGCGGCTCGCGGTCGCGGGTAATCAGCTGCGCCCTGCTCATGCCGCTGGCGTGTTGCAGCAGCATGCGGGCTTCGGTTTTGGGCAGCGGGCTGGCGAGCAGCCATTGGGCGGGTGTGGCGGTCATAGGCGGGGAGGGGCGTTCAGACGGCCTGTATGCAAAGGCCGTCTGAAAAGCGGTCAGGCTTTGGTGCAGGCAACCATGTAGTTGACGTCGGTGTTGCCGCTCAGGCTGTAGACTTTGGTGAGCGGGTTGTATTCGAGGCCGCGGGTGGCGGTGATGTCGAGCCCGGCGGCGCGGCACATGTGCGCGAGCTCGGCGGGGGTGATGAATTTCTGCCAATCGTGCGTGCCGCGCGGCACTAAGCCGAGCAGGTATTCGGCGCCGACAATGGCGTGCAGATAGGATTTGGGATTGCGGTTGATGGTGGAGAAAAACACCACACCGTCGGGCTTCACCAGCTTGGCGCAGGCGGCAACGATGGCGGCGGGGTCGGGCACGTGTTCCATCATTTCCATGCAGGTCACCACATCGAAGCTCGCGGGCATTTCGGCGGCCAAATCTTCCACGCGCACGCAGCGGTAGTCGATATTTTGCACGCCTTGGTCGAGCGTGTGCAGCTTGGCGATTTTGAGCGATTTTTCCGCCATATCGATGCCGGTGGCGTGTGCCGCGCCCAGTTTGGCCATGCTTTCGGTGAGGATGCCGCCGCCGCAGCCGACATCAAGCACGGTTTTGCCGCTGATTCGGCCGATTTCGTCGATGTAGGCCAAACGCAGCGGGTTGATGTCGTGCAGCGGTTTGAATTCGCCGGTTTCATCCCACCATTTGTGGGCGAGTTGGCTGAATTTGTCGATTTCGCCGCTGTCGACGTTGTGCGGCATGGGGTTGTGTTGGCTCATGGGGGTTTCCGTATCGGGTTTGGACTATATTTTATAATGGATTAGGTTGAATCAGGACAAGGCGAACCCAACGCTGTACTGGTTCAATTTAATTCACTATACCTA
>CAYVIS010000042.1:7017-11903 GCA_964451565.1 uncultured Neisseria sp. | reverse complement strand
AAACTGTACCTTAGTGGGTTGGAGGGGGTGTCCAACTTTTTGGGTACAGTTCAATGGTTCAGACGGCCTTTTCTTTATGGCTTATCAAGTAATGGCGGCTTGGCGGAATATGGCAGACAAGCAAAGCGCCGTTTTGCCTTGGGCGCCTGTCTGCACCAGGAGCGACGGTTGTCAGGTTTCACGGAAGCGTTGATTGCCTCGGGTTGCTTTCACGCCTGTTTTTACAACAAATACTACACCTGGCTGCATATGCGGCGGCAGAATAAGCCGGGTATCAGGCGGTTGAGCCTCAATTGCTGAAACGGCAAAGCCCGCTCAGCGCCCCATTTCGCTCTGAATCGCACGGATATTGGCTTCGCGGTCGCGCACGGTTTGTTCGAGGCGGCTCACTTTGGCTTTGTCGCCTTTTTTGCGCGCCACGTTGAGCTGGGCTTTGGCGCGCACCAATGCGGTTTGTTCGTTGCGCACTTCATTTTGCAGAATCTGTTTGCGCGTCATCTGCGGCTTGGGTGGCGGCGGGGCGATGACCGGCGCGGGGGTGCGCGGGGCGGTGTTGCTGCGTTTGGCTTTCGGCTGGTTGCGCAATTTCACATTCATCGACGGTGCGGCGGCTTCTGCGGTGTTGGTGACGCCGCTGGGGCGGGTGGGCAGGATTTTTACGTCGTCATAACGGCCGAACTGCTCTTTTTCCCAGATTTTGGCAATGTTGTCGCTGCCGGGCGCGGGGGCGGAGGCAGCGCTTTCAGGGGCGGCGGGGGCGTCGTCGCTGATGCCGTTCATGGACGAGAGTTGGCAGTTTCTACCCGTTTTTTCGGTGGTGAATACGGCTTTGCCGTCAACTTGGCAGATGTAGGTGGCCGCATGGGCGGGCAATGCGGCGGCCAGCAGCAGGGTGAGGCCGAGGCCTTGGGGGCGTAATTTCATGCTTGTGCGTTTTGCGGTTTGGATAGGCCATGATTATAGCCACGGCGGATGTAAAGTTGGGTTTGAAAGTTTAAGGAAGCGCTGAGGTGTCCGAACGGTATGTTGGGCGCTTAAGTCGGACGGAAAGACGTTTCAGACGGCCTCGGTCGGCAGGCCGTCTGAAACGGGCGGCCAGTCGGCATCCAACGGAGCGGTGATGCAGAAATGGCGGCCGCCGTAATCGAATTGCAGCTGCCGCGCATGCAGAAATACGCGGGCAGCGGGCGTGCCGCCGTAGAGCGCGTCGCCCAGAATCGGGCTGCCGAGGCTTTTCATGGCCACGCGCAATTGGTGGGTTTTGCCGGTAGCGGGCTGCAAGACAAACAGACGCAGGCCGGGGGCAAGGCTGCGGCTGTGAAACTGCGTGACCGCCGGATTGTCCATACTGCACACGAGCTTCCATGCGCCGCGGCGGGCTTTGTGCATATCGCCTTTCACCCAACCCTGCTTTTTGTTCGGCTTGGCATCGCTGAGCGCCCAATAGGTTTTGTGCATGGTTTTGGCGGCAAACTGCTGCGCCAAAGCCGAGGCGGCAGCTTCGTTGAGCGCCAGCAACAACACGCCGCTGGTAGGCTTGTCGAGCCGGTGCACCAGCCACACGCGCGCCACACCCAATTGCGCGGCGGCGAGCGCGACCAAGCCGTCTGAAACGCCTTCCTCTCGCTGCACCGGCAATCCGGCGGGCTTGTTGAGCGCCACAAAATCCGTGTGGCGCAGCAAAATTTCCAATTTCATTCAGACGGCCTCAATCCAATGCAATGCCCTGCCCGGCCAGCGTCAACGCACCGAGCACCACAAACAGCACGCAAGCGGCAATGCGCACAGCTTTGGCGGGAATTTTCTTCATCAGCATCTCACCCAGATACACCACCGGCACATTGGCAATCATCAGACCAAGCACGCTGCCCGTCACCACCCAAAACATGGCCTGATATTTGGCCGCCAGCAACACGGTGGCGATTTGGGTTTTGTCGCCGATTTCGGCCAGAAAAAACAGCATCACCGTTGCGCCAAACGCGCCGTATTTAAGCCAGCGTTTATCGGCTTCACCGTCTTTATCGGGCACCAACAGCCACAAACCCACGGCGACAAAACTGAGGCCTACAATCCATTTTATCACCTCGGGCGATACAAACTGCGCCAGCCACACACCGAGCACGGCAGATAATAAATGGTTGAACAACGTGGCCACGAAAATACCGGCGATAATGGCGTTTTTCTGGGCGAAACGGGCGGCAAGAAACAGCGCCAGCAATTGGGTTTTGTCGCCGATTTCGGCAATGGCCACCGCGAGGGTAGAAGAGAAAAAAGCTTCCATAGTGATACTCAAATCCGAATCCGTGGGCAAACAAAAAGCACGCCCGACGCCGCCCACGCAGCATCCCGGCATGCCTTAAGTCTTGCCTGTCTTCCGTTTGAGCGAAGATGCCGTTACCATGCCGCAGCGGGCAATTGTGTTGACAACGGCTTCGGGCGCCTGAAATGCCCGAATGGCTACTCCCTTAAGAGCGAACAGTCATTATAATTTTGTTTTCCCGGTAAAGCAATGTAAAACCGGCAGGCGGCAGCGTATTGTTCGGCAGCCTTTTCAGACGGCCATGGTGATTGACGCCACAATCAAATGCCCGCAACATTCCATGCTGTTTGAAGCGAAAGATGCGCACAGGCCGTCTGAACACCCTAATCCGCAAAGCGCACAATCTGCGCCTCATCCACCCACAGCGGCCACTCGCCGCCTTCTTGCAAATCCAGCACCGCCGCTTTGCCCCATCCCAAATTGAGCTGCAATTCGCCGTGTTGCGGGTGCATCAGCGTCAGGCGGCAGTATTCGGGTTGGCGGAAAACGGCTGTGAGGCGGCTGGGTTCGCCCTGCGGGTGGCCGAGCTGCAAGGCCTGCTGCGGGATGTAGCGTTGCCCGTCTGTATTCGGCGCACCGATTAAGCGCGCCGCCCAGGCATCGGCGGGGCGTTGCAGAATTTCATCGGGCGTGCCGTATTGCACGATGCGCCCGCCCTGCATCAAGGCCAAATGGTCGGCCAGCGCAAACGCTTCTTCGGGGTCGTGCGTCACCATCACGGCAGGGATGTTTTGGGCACGGATTTGCGCCAGCGTCTGCGTGCGCAATTGTTGGCGCAGGCCGCTGTCGAGGCTGGAAAACGGCTCATCGAGCAGCAAGGCTTGCGGCTGCACCACTAAGGCGCGAGCCAACGCCACCCGCTGCTGCTCGCCACCCGACAACGCATCGACGCGGCGGCGGCTTTCGGCCGCCAGCCCGACGGCAGCGAGTGCGGCTTCGGCGCGGCTTTGCGCTTCTTGTTTGCCGACACCCTGCATCTTGAGGCCGAAAGCCACGTTTTGCCACACATTCAAATGCGGCAGCAGCGCGTAATCCTGAAACATCAGCGCCACCCGCCGACGCTCGGGCGCGGTAGCGGTGCGGTTTTCGCCGCCAATCCACACTTCGCCCGCATCAGGCGCCACCAAGCCTGCGGCAATATTGAGCAGCGTCGATTTGCCGCAGCCGGACGGGCCGAGGATGGCCAGCAGCCTGCCGTCGGCCACGCTCAGGCTGATGTCGTGCGCCACGGTTTTGCTGCCGAAGCGTTTGTGAATGTGTTTCCATTCGAGCATTGCGTTTCCTTTCAGACGGCCTCTTTCTTTTCCGCCGCATCCAGCAGCAAAAATACCAACAACGCCAGCGTCATCAACAGCAGCGTCACCACCATCGCGCGGTCGTGGTTGTCGGCACCTGCCGTGCCCAAATAGCGGTACACCAGCGTGGTCAGCGTCTGCCATTCGGGGCGCGACAGGAATAATGTGGCGGCAAATTCGCCGATGCAGGTGGCCGCCGCCAGCGTGAGGCCGCGCCGCAGCGAGGGCAGCAGCAGCGGCGCGGTCACATATAAGGCCGTCTGAACACGGTTGGCGCCCATGCTGCGGGCGGCGGCGTGGTAATTCGCAGGCAAACCATCCCATGCCGCCAACACGTCTTTGGTGATAAACGGATACGCCAGCAGCGCATAAGTGGCCAGCAGCAGCGGCAGCGAGGCCGTCCATTGCGGATACAGCAGCAATACGCCAAACGCCACGCACACCGGCGACACCATAAACGGCAGAAAGGTAATGCCGCGCACCCACGCCGCCCGCCGCGCCAACGCCGCATGGCTCACGCCCAACGCCAGCGCCAGCAGCATGGCAGAAAAAGTGAAGCGCAACGTGTTCCACGCCGCCTGCAGCGTTTCCGCCGCCAGCAACACCCGCCACGACGCCCCCGCTTGCGCCGCCTGCACTGCAATCGCTGCCAACGGCAGCAGGCAACACAGCGCCAGCAGCGCCAACGCCGCCGCCAACAGCAGCCGCTCGCCGAGGTTTTGCGGCGGCGCAGGCGGCAGCGGACGGCTGTTTTTCGCGGCCACGGTGCGGCGGCTGATGAGCGCATAGGCCGCCCCCGCCAAGCCGGTTACCGCCAGCATCAGCCACACCAACACCGATGCCTGCGCCATATCCAATTCATACGCAATCAGCTGGTAGATTTCCACTTCCACCGTGGCATAACGGCTGCCGCCGAGCAGCAACGCCAGCCCGAAACCGGAAAAGCAATACAGAAACACCAAACACACGCCACCCGCCAGCCAAGGCCGCAGCGGCGGAAATTCCACCTGCCAAAAACGCTGCCACGCCCCCGCGCCCAGCATTTGCGCCGCCCGCAGCCGCGCCTGCGGCACCTGCAAAAAGCCCTGATAAGCCGCGCGCACCAGCACCGGCAGATTGAAAAACACATTGCCGTAGAGCAGCAGATAAGGCGTGTCCTGCCAACCCGCCCACAGCAGGCCGCGCGCGCCGAACAGCGCCAACACGCCCATCCCCGCCACCAGCGTCGGCATCACAAACGGCAGCATCAGCAGGCGCAGAATCAGCCGCCG
>CAYVIS010000042.1:0-6917 GCA_964451565.1 uncultured Neisseria sp. | reverse complement strand
TTTGTGGCACAATCCGCTCAAGCCCACCGCTCGGAGCAATTGCCATGAACCCGCCGCTCAACACCGCCACCCTCACCACTCCGCTCGGCGATATGCTCGCCCTCACCGCCCCCGACGGTGTGTGTCTGCTCGAATTCAGCGATTACCCCGGCCTTGCCGCCGCCGTCCGCGCCGTCGAACGCGCCCTCGGCAGCCGAGCCGTCAACCAAGCCACCGACCTGAGCCGCCGCCTGCAACAGCAGTTGGACGAATATTTTGCCGCACGCCGCTGCAGTTTCGCGCTGCCGCTCAAACTCATCGGCACGCCGTTTCAGCAAAGCGTTTGGCAGGCGCTGCTGACCGTGCCCTACGGCCACACCCGCAGCTACCGCGAGCAGGCCGCCCACATCGGCCGCCCCGATGCCGTCCGCGCCGTCGCCGCCGCCAACGGGCGCAACAAAATCGCCATTGTCGTGCCCTGCCACCGCATCATCGGCAGCAACGGCAGCCTCACCGGCTACGCAGGCGGGTTGGCACGCAAACAGGCGCTGCTGCAATTGGAACAGGCCGTCTGAAAGCTGTATACATATGTTGAGGCCGTCTGAAGCCTTCGACCAGCTTTCAGACGGCCTGCGTTAATCTTTCCCCCACAAAGCATTGCCCTCAAACAGCGCCGCCGCCCAATCCACAAACACCCGCACCCGCGCCGACAACCTGCGCGAATAGGGATACACAATGCTGATGGGCATGCTGTCGGGCTGCCATTCGGGCAACACCTCCACCAATTCACCGCGCTCGAAATGCTGCAATACCCGCGCGCGGGGCATGGCCACGATGCCCAAACCGGCCAGCGCGGCATGGCAATACACATCGGCGTTGTTAAATGTCATGGTGGGGTTTAAAGAAACGGCAAAACTGCCTGCCGTGTGGTGATGCAGCGTGTAGCTGTGCAGCTTGTCGGTCACGGGAAAGCGAAAGCCGATGTAGCGATGTTGAACCAAATCGCTCGGATGATTAAGCGCAGGAGCTTCGGCCAGATAGGCAGGCGCGGCGCAGAGGCAAAACCTCATCTGGCCGATGGGTCGGCACACCAAATCCGGATCGGTCACCGGCCCGCCGCGCAAGGCGCAATCCACGCCTTCCTGAACCAAATCCACCGCCCGTTCGCTGCAACGGATTTCCAGCTCAATATCCGGATAATCGCGCACAAACCCGGGCAAAGCCGGCACCAGCAAATAAGAGCCCAGCGGCGCGGTGGTTTCGATTTTGAGCTTGCCGCCAACCGCCCGGCTGCCGCTGAACGACTGCTCGATGTCGTCCATGTGCTTCAACAGCGGCTTCACTTGCTCGTAATAGCGCAGGCCGTCCGGTGACGGCGACACGCGGCGGGTGGAACGGTGCAGTAGCGTTACGCCCAAGCGTGCTTCCAAAGCTTGAATCTGCCCCGATACCGTGGTTTTGGCCACGCCCAGCGCATCGGCGGCTTTGCCGAAGCTGCCCAACTCGACAATGCGGCAAAACGCACGCATCGCTTCCAATTTGTCTAGCGCCATTATCCGATTTTCCGTATGGATTAAATGATTTCAGCCGCTTTATCCATAAAACCCGTTCAGGTAAAGTGTCACCGTCAATCCAAAAAGGAATCCATCATGCAACGTTTAAACTACCCCACTATCGGCGCCAAACCTTTTCAAGCCATGCTCGGCGTGGAAGGCGCTTTGGCCAAATGCTCGCTCGACCCGCTGTTGAAAGAGCTGATTAAAATCCGCGCTTCACAACTCAACGGCTGCACCTTCTGCCTCGACATGCACATTAAAACCGCGCGCCAACACGGCGAACGCGAAATGCGCCTGCATCATGTGGCGGCGTGGCGCGAAAGCAATCTGTTTGACGCCAAAGAGCGCATGGCGCTGGAATTGACCGACGCCATCACCAAACTGAGCCCTGAAGGCGTGAGCGACGAATTATATGGCCGCGCCGCCGCCGTGTTCAGCGAGCAAGAGCTGGCCGACACCGTTTTCTCCATCGCCATCATCAACGCTTGGAACCGCTTGGGCGTCACCTTCCACACCGAAATCGGTTCGATGGATAAAGCGCTGGGTTTGGATAAAGTCGAGTTGTAATATTGCTGCGATAAGCCCGCCACAGGCCGTCTGAAGCTTTCAGACGGCCTGATTTCTTTTTCTGCGGTAGCGACCACATTTGTCACAAACCGAGTGTCACAGCGTATCGTTATATGTGTGTGATATCTGCCGCATTTTTAAAGGCCGTCTGAAAGCTTCACCTTTCAGACGGCCTTGTTGCTTTTCAGACGGCTTAAAACGTGGCCAGATAATCCCACACCGCCCGCAGCATTTCCGCCTGCTCATCGCGGTGGCCGTGTTGCGCTTCCACATTGATGTAGCCGATGCCGTGGCGGGCGGCGTAAACCGACAGTGAGCCGTCGTCGCGCACTTGGGCATTGTTTTGCAATACCGCATTGAAGCCGCGGGCTTTGAAGAATGCAAAGGCCTGCGGGCTGATGGTGTAGAAATAATCATCGGGATCGTGTGCAGGAGCCACGAATACTTCGGCGCTGTCGCTGCCGAGCAAGCCGGATTGATAACTGTGGATATCGGTGCCGCCATCGGTATTGTTGTGCATGGCGACAATAAACGGCGTGTTGAGAGGGCGGTTTAGCAGGTGTTCGGCAAAATCGGCGGTGATTTCGGTGGCTGCGGTACCGGTGTTGCCGCTGCGTGCCAAAGTGGCGGCGCGGCCTGCGGCGGTGTAGATGCGGTTGGGGTCGAAATCGGCTTGTCCGTCGATGGTGTCGAACGTGATGCGGCGGCGGCCGTTGTGTTCCAATGCCAGCAGGCAGCCGCGCCCGCGTGCGCCGATTGCCGTCAGCGCGGTGTGTTTGGCGGTGGTTTCGTTTTCGTGCGGATGATAGAGCAACACTTGATGGTCGGGCGAGGTGGCGCAGTATTGCACCAATGAAACGGCGTGGGCATCGCCGAGCGGGTAATGCTCGCGCACGATGGCCAAATCGGCAGACACGGCGCTGCAGGCAGCCAGCAGCAGGGCAAGAGAAAGAAAAGCAGGTTTCGACATGGCTTTATCATAGCATCGGTGCAGCACAAGATATGTAAAGGCCGAATGCTTTGCGAAAGATGCCTTATCATTGTGTTCGCACCTGCACGGGCAGGCGCGGAGGATATCCGGTTTCAAAAAACACCAAGTGCAGATTCAGCCGGCGGATGCAATCGTGTAATCGCGCAGGATGGCATTCAGAAAATCTTTTTTCCGGCCGCGAAAATACGGTTCGGCCAAATATGCGCTGAAATCATAGTCAAACAGTGCATCCGCCTGAATCTGCCCGAGCAACGGCGGTGGGGCGCAGACCACAAAGAATTCATGTTCGGCAGGCAGCCACAGCAATAGATGCGGATTCGGGTACGCAATCAGAATGTTGTCATGACCTTCGAGAAAAGCGGTTTTTGCGACGGCATCCAAATGTGCCGGCGCAAAATAGCGGGGCGCTTGAGCATGGCCGTAAGCCCATAATTCCGCCTGCTGCGTTCCCGCCAAAGCACCGATTCGGCTGATTTCATCATGACCCGCTGTTTCGGGAAATGGCGCGGCAGCCAAGCCTGCGGCCTGAACCGCCGCAGGATTTAGTACCGTGTTTGCGGGAATAAAGCGGGTAAAAGCAGCCATCGGTTGACGGTTTTCCATCATGTTCTCAATTTGATGCTTTCAGACGGCCTGAGGTTTTTGCCAATACACTTTTCCTGAACATAACCCATTAAAAGCTACTCTTAGCTCTGCATCAGGCTTTGGCCGATAAATTCGCCGGCCTGCACACCGGGCAGGGTGAAGAAATAACCGCCGCCAAACGGGCTGATGTATTCTTCCAGCGGCTCGCCGTTGAGTAGGTTTTGCACGAAGATGAAGCCGTCTGAAAGATTGGCCTGATAGCAGATAAACACCAGCCCGACATCGAGTTGGCCGGATTTGGCCAGCCCGCGCGAATAGTCGAAAGGCCGTCTGAACAGCAGGTGTTTTTTCATAAATTCGGGGTCGCGCGGATTGGAAAGGCGCATGTGGCTGTCTTTCGGGATGACTTTGCCATCGGGGTCTTTGCTGTAATCAGGCGTTTCCATTTCGGTTTTGCCGCCCAGCGGGGCGCCGCTGTATTTTTCGCGCCCGAAAATGGTTTCTTGCTCTTGCAGCGGCGTGCGGTCCCAAAATTCGACGAAGTGACGAATCAGGCGCACGGCCTGATAGCTGCCGTTTTTCGCCCATGCAGGCTCA
The DNA here is from genome assembly GCA_964451565.1 of uncultured Neisseria sp. GTDB lineage: Bacteria > Pseudomonadota > Gammaproteobacteria > Burkholderiales > Neisseriaceae > Neisseria. Next base: position 2,642 of record CAYVIS010000042.1, on the reverse strand, counting down.
TCAAGGCTGTTTTCGGCGACACCGGTCCACAATACTTCGTTGGCGGTTTGCGGGTTTTGCACGTCGGGATTGCCGCTGCCGTCACGAAAACCGAACAGATTGCGCGCGGCGGTGCCGGGCTCGGTTTTGGGCAGAAAGCCGTCGATACTCCAGCGGATGATGGCAAGCTGGGCGGTGTTTTTGATGAGGTCGCGCAGGGCATTTTGGCAGGTTTCGGGGGTGAAGGCGCAGATTTGGATGCTCAAATCACCGTCGCACCATTCGGCGGCCAGTTTGTCGTTGGGAAAGCGCGTCATTTCGACCAAATGTTTGGGCTTTTTGGCTTCGAGGCCGAAACGCTGGTCAAACAGGCTCGCGCCCACGCTCACGGTGATGGTGAGGCCGTCGGGGCGGATGGTTTTGCCGAGAATACCGCTGCCTGCTGGCGGCAGTTTGGCATCGCCGTCTTGCAATTCGCCGCCACGGGAGAGGAATTCGATGCGGGCGGTGAGGGCGCGCAACAGGTTTTCCAGTTGCGACGGGGTTTGCGCGGATACGTCAAACGCAGCCATGATGGCAAACGGCTGATGCGGCGTGGTGATGCCTTGCTGGTGGATGCCGTAGCAATCGTAGCTTTCGCTACGGTGTTGGGCTTGTTCGGATTTTTCGTCGCTGCGGCCTTTTTTGCTGCCCCAGGCAAAACCGCCGGCGGCTGCGGCAATGCCGGTGGCCAGCGCACCTTTGAGCAGCGCGCGTTTTTGGGGTTGGGCGGGGGAATCGGTAGGCATGGGTTGTTCCTGTTTTTGGATTGTTTTTAGGTTGGAAGATGGGAGGCGGAAGCAAACCACAAGGTTTGCTTCCGCACTAAAGGTTTGCAACATACAAACCAAACATCCCATTCAGATGGCCTTTCACCATCTCAGGCCGTCTGAACGCTTTATCGCGCAAACCGTCAGTTCAAACCCAAGGTGCCGCGCAGTTGTGCCAAATCTTCGGCCAGCGCATTAATCGGTGCTTGCAGGGTTTTGCGGTCGGCTTCGGTCAGTTTGTCGTAAGGCTCAAAGCCATCGGTGGTTTTGTATTTGGCCAGAATCTCGTTGACGGTTTTGAAGTTGGCATCGGTTTTATCGAGCAGCGCTTGGTTTTTCTCGGCAATCAACGGGCGGAACAGCTCGACGATTTTTTCCGCACCCTCGATATTGGCTTTGAAATCGCTTAAATCGGTGCGGCTGTAGCGGTCTTCTTCACCGCTGATTTTGCTGCCGGCCACTTCTTCAATCAACACCGCCGCGCCGCCCACGACTTTGCTCGGCGGGAACGACAATACGTCGATTTCTTGCTGCAGCGCTTTTACGTCGGCCAATAATTTATCGGCGATTTCGTTCACGCCCTCGGTGCTGTTTTGCTCCCACAGCGCGTATTCGATGCGGTGGAAACCGGTGAAGGCCGGGTCGGTGGCGCCTTGTTTGAAGTCGTCTTCACGTGCATCGATGGCGGGATCGAGCTCGTTGAAAAGTTCGGCAATCGGCTCGATGCGTTCGTAATGGAAGCGGGTGGAAGCAAACTGGGCTTTGGCCTCATCCACATTGCCTGCTTTCACGGCGGCAACAAAGGCTTCGGTTTTGGCAACCAGCTCTTTGGCTTCGGCTTGCACGTAGGTTTTGTATTCGGCCAGCGGTTTTTCCAGCTTGGCCATATCGGCCTGCGACTCGGTGGCTTTGAAGCCGCTGTCGGTCACGGTGAGCTTGCCGCGCGGGTTGGTGAGCAGGCCGCAAGTCATTTCGTATTCGCCGGGCAAAAGGGTGACGGTCATTTTGTCAGCCAAGCCGGGAGCGATGTTTTCACGTTCGTCCACCACCATCACGCCTTGCAGGATTTCCCATTCAAGCTTGCGGCCGCTGTTGTTTTGAATGTTGAACACGGTTTGGCCGCTGGGCACGGTCATTTCCATCGGGTCGCAGGCGCTGTCGTTGACGGCGATATTGAAGCTGCCATCGGCATTGGCGGCGCCGGATGCTGCGCCGGAAGCGGCGGGTGCGGCTTTTTCGGCTTCGGGCGGTTGGCAGGCGCTGAGGCCGAGTGCCAGCAAAACAGATACGGCGGTGAGATTCAGTTTTTTCATGTCAAACCTTTCAGTCAGTAAATATATTCAACCAATCAACGGGCAGGCAGCGGTTTGCTGCTGCGCAAAAACCAATACATCACGGGAATCAGATACAAAAGCCACGCGCCCACTTCGCCCCAAGTGGGGTGGTCGCTGTAGCCGAAGAAGCCGCCCAAAATTACGCCGAGCGGGCTGTCTTCATGCAGAATGTGGGCGGAATGAAACGCGATGCCCTGAAAATAGTTCCACACGCCCGCTTCATGCAGCGCACGCAATGAGCCGGCCAGCAGTCCGGCGGCCACCACAATCAGAAACACACCTGTCCAGCGGAAAAATTTGGCCAGATTGAGGCGGATGCCGCCCTGATAAATCAGCGTGCCGATAACCGCCGCCGCCGCCAGCCCCAACAGCGCGCCCGCAGGCATACGCCAGCTCGGGCTTTGCTGGAACACGGCAATCAGGAAAAACACGCTCTCCAGCCCCTCGCGCGCCACTGCCAGAAACGCCATGCCCACCAGCGCCCAGCCCTGGCCGCTGCCACGGTTGAGTGCGGCCTGCA
>CAYVIS010000041.1:0-11966 GCA_964451565.1 uncultured Neisseria sp. | reverse complement strand
AAGCCGGCGAATTTCCCGACGGCAGCAAAACCCTGCGCCTGAAAATCGACATGGCTTCCGGCAACGTGAACATGCGCGATCCGGTGATTTACCGCATCCGCCGCGTACACCACCACAACACCGGCGACAAATGGTGTATCTACCCAATGTATGACTACACCCACTGCATTTCCGACGCCATCGAAAACATCACCCATTCGCTGTGTACGCTCGAATTTGAAGCCCACCGCCCGCTATATGACTGGGTGCTCGACAACATCCCGATTCAAAGCCACCCGCGCCAATATGAATTTTCACGTTTGGAATTGCTGTATTCCATCACCTCCAAACGCAAACTCAACCAATTGGTGACCGAAGGCCATGTCAAAGGCTGGGACGACCCGCGTATGCCCACCATTTCCGGCATGCGCCGCCGCGGCTACACCCCCGAAGGCCTGCGCCTGTTTGCCAAACGCGTCGGCATTTCCAAATCGGAAAACACCGTTGACATGAGCGTGCTCGAAGGCGCCATCCGCGAAGAGCTCGAAGGCAGCGCCCCACGCATGATGGCCGTGCTCAACCCGATTAAAATCGAGCTGACCAACTACGACGCAGCGCTCACCCAAAGCCGCAGCGCTCCTTATCACCCGCATCATCCCGAATTCGGCGAACGCGAAGTGCCGATTTCGCCCACCCTGTATATCGAAGCCGACGACTTCAGCGAAAACCCGCCCGCAGGCTGGCAGCGCCTGACTCTCGGCGGCGAAGTGCGCCTGCGCTACAGCTATGTGATTAAGTGCGAAGAAGTGGTGAAAGACGCGAGCGGCCGCATCGTGTCGCTCAAGTGCAGCATCGACCACGATACGCTGGGCAAAAAGCCCGAAGGCCGCAAAGTCAAAGGCGTCATCCACTGGCTCTCCGCCGAACACGCCGTGCAAGCCACCGTGCGCCAATACGAGCGCCTGTTCACCGAGCCGCGCCCCGACGCCGTGCGCGGCGAAGACGGCCAATACGTGCCGTTTACCGACTTCCTTAACCCCGATTCGGTAACCGAGCTGACTGCCTATGTTGAACCGGTGGCCAATACACTCGCCCCCGAAAGCCGCTACCAATTCGAGCGCCTCGGCTATTTCGTGACCGACCGCTACGACCACACGCCCGAAGCGCCGGTGTTCAACCGCACCGTCACGCTGAAGGATACTTGGCAGGCGAAGTAAGCAAGTGTGTTTATCGAAGCCGTCTGAATATTTTTTCAGACGGCCTCATCAATATAGTGGATTAAATAAAGGCGGGCCAACGCCGTATCGGTTCAAATTTATTCACCATAAAATTTGACACCACCCCCGCAACTGCCTACAATTCAGCCCTGACAAACACCTTGTCGTTCTGCTTCAAGCCGTTCCGGCTGCTTTTCCAAGCTATCTTTACCTAATTTTCAGACGGCCTCACTGCCGCTGTTTCCCATACAGACAATAAATCCCTATGCACGTTTCCGAACTCCAAACCCAGCACATTTCCAAACTCTTGGAAATGGCCGAACAACACGGCATCGAAAATGCCAACCGCCTGCGCAAACAAGATTTGGTGTTTGCCATTGTGCGCCAGATGATGAAGCAGGGCGAAGCGTTTACCTGCTCGGGCACGCTCGAAATCCTGCCCGACGGCTTCGGCTTTCTGCGCAGCTCCGACACCTCTTATCTGGCCGGCCCCGACGATATTTATGTGTCGCCGAACCAAATCCGCCGCTTCAACCTGCACACCGGTGACACCATCGAAGGCAGCGTGCGCGTGCCGAAAGACAACGAGCGCTATTTCGCCCTCGTGCGCCTCGACAGCATCAACGGCGACAAGCCTGAAGTGTGCAAACACAAAATCCTGTTTGAAAACCTCACGCCGCTGTTTCCGACCAAGCAGCTTAAGCTCGAGCGCGACATCAAAGCCGAAGAAAACATCACCAGCCGTGCCATCGATTTGGTGTCGCCCATCGGCATGGGCCAGCGCGCCTTGCTGGTCGCGCCGCCGAAATCGGGCAAAACCGTGATGCTGCAAAACATCGCCCACGCCATCACCGCCAACAATCCCGAAGTGGAACTGATTGTGTTGCTGATTGACGAGCGTCCGGAAGAGGTGACCGAGATGACCCGTTCGGTGCGCGGCGAAGTGGTGTCGTCCACCTTCGATGAGCCGGCGGCTCGTCATGTGCAGGTGGCCGAAATGGTGATTGAAAAAGCCAAACGCATGGTCGAACACAAAAAAGACGTGGTGATTCTGCTCGACTCCATCACCCGCCTCGCGCGCGCCTACAACACCGTGGTGCCCGCGTCCGGTAAAATCCTCACCGGCGGCGTCGATGCCAACGCGCTGCACCGCCCGAAACGCTTCTTCGGCGCCGCGCGCAACATCGAAGAAGGCGGTTCGCTCACCATCATCGCCACCGCGCTGGTGGAAACCGGCAGCCGTATGGACGACGTGATTTTTGAAGAATTCAAAGGCACGGGCAATATGGAGCTGCACCTCGACCGCCGCATGGCCGAAAAGCGCGTGTTCCCCGCCATCAATATCAACCGCTCGGGCACCCGCCGCGAAGAATTGCTGGTGCCCAACGACCAGCTGCAAAAAATGTGGCTGTTGCGCAAATTCCTGCACCCGATGGACGATTTGGAAGCCGCCGAGTTTTTGGTCGGCAAGCTCAAAGATTCCAAAGACAACAACGATTTCTTTGAATTGATGCGCGGCAAATAAGGCTGACAGGCCGTCTGAAAAATGTTTCAGACGGCCTGTTTGTTAAGATAGGGTACTTGAATGAGATTAGCGGTTTTGGATACTCAACAAACCTTCGTCGTCACCTTCGCCGTCATTGTTGGGCTTTACCCGACAATCCAGATAGTCGGGTTGCAGGAATATCCATTATTTTCAGACGGCCTCACTCTGGATTGTCGGGTCAAGCCCGGGTAGCCTGCGGACTTGCGTAGCTACAATGACGGGGGTATTCGTTATTTTTCAGTTACACGATAAAATGTGCCTTAAACGCGGTGCAGTCCGCCCACACACCAAACCCAAACAGCGAGACCCTAAAACCATGGCCACCAAAATGAACTGGCAGCAGCTGCTTTCCACCCAGCGTTTCCGCCCCAAAGACGGCGACATCGTGCCCACCAGCACGCCGTCGACGCAAGAGGGCGCGGATGCTTTGCGTACCGATTTCCACATCGATTACGACCGCGTGGTGTTTTCCGGCGCATTCCGCCGTTTGGGGCGCAAAACGCAGGTGCACCCATTTGCCGAACACGACCATACCCACAACCGCCTCACCCACAGCGTCGAAGTGGCCAGCGTCGGCCGCAGCCTCGGCAACCGTGTCGGCGTGATGATGCAGGCGGGTGAGTTCCTGCCTTTAGGCAACACGCCCAGCGACATCGGCGCGGTGGTGCAGGTGGCCTGTTTGGCGCATGATTTGGGCAATCCGCCGTTCGGCCACACCGGCGAAGACGCGCTGCGCGATTGGTTCCGCAGCCCCGCGCACAGCCGTTATCTCGAAGGCTTGAGCGAGGCCGAGCGCAACGATGTGCAGACTTATGAAGGCAACGCCCACAGCCTGCGCCTGCTCGCCAGCTTGGAAATGTACCGCAACCGCGGCGGTATGCGCCTCACCGCCGCCACCATCGGCGCGTTGCTGAAATATCCGTGGACCACGCTGCACCCGAATGGCCGCAAAAAATTCAACATTTATCAAACCGAGCTGGCCTACATCCGCTGCGTGGCCGCCGAATTGGGGCTGCCCGAACTGGAGCCCGACCGTTGGGCGCGCCATCCGCTGTCTTATCTGATGGAAGCCGCCGACGACATCTGCTATGCCTTGCTCGATCTGGAAGACGCCGTCGAAATCGGCCTGCTCGGTGATGCCGAAGTGGAAAGCATTTTGGCCGAACTCACGTTTGTGGAAACCACTTGGCACGCGCAAAGCAGCCGCCAACGCTGCGCCATGTTGCGCGGCATCGCCATCGGCCGCGCCATTGATGACGTGGCGCAAACCTTTATGACCCACCAATCCGATTTGCTCAACGGCGAATTTCAAGGCAAAGATTTGCTGGCCTTGTGCAGCCCCGAAGTGCAAAACACGCTCGAAAAAGCCAAAGAGCTGGCGCGCACACGCATTTTCCGCCACCAAAGCAAACTGATGACCGAAATCGCCGCCTTCCCCTGCGTCGGCTCGATACTCGACCTGCTCGTGCCCGCCGCCCATGCGCTGATTACCACGGGGCAGGTGAGCGCCCGCCAATCGCTGGCGCTGGAGCTGCTCAACAACGACGATCCGCTCACGCAGCAAGACAGCCTTTATCAGGCTTACATGAAAATCCTCGATTTTGTCGGCGGCATGACCGACAACGCCGCCGCCAAAATGGCGCGCGAAGTGTCGGGCATCGGCATGGTGTAAACCCGCATCGGTTTCAGACGGCCTCACTTGCTTTAGGCCGTCTGAAACTAAATTTCGATTAAATTCAAAACAGTAGTTTGTTTGTTGGAAAAAATTCAGAAAAAGACTAGACAGCTTTTTCAGGTTTCTGTATTATTCGCTTCTCTTGATTCACGGCACTAAACGAAGCGCAGTGAAGCACGCACCCGTAGCTCAGTTGGATAGAGTATCTGGCTACGAACCAGAGGGTCGGGCGTTCGAATCGCTCCGGGTGCGCCAGAAACCATTTATATGCGCCCATCGTCTAGCGGTTAGGACATCGCCCTTTCACGGCGGTAACCGGGGTTCGATTCCCCGTGGGCGTGCCAGATTTGATACCCTGCTCAGTTTGAGCAGGGTATTTTGCTGTGTGCGTTTGGCGCGTTGCGGTAGGCGCGTTTCTATAGTGGATTAGAATTAAATCTGAGCAATTGATATATCGTGAAAATCAAAACAGATGGCTGAGCTTGTCGAAGCCGCTTTTGAATCTGTGCATGGCTTCGAGAAATTCAGCCACCTGAATGTATTGAACTGTTTTATTTCTGATTCACTGTATTTTGCAGCTTAAAGGCCGTCTGAAACCGCTTTCAGACGGCCTTTAAGCTGAGTGTTCGCCATAAAATCCATCTGTTTTCCACGCAGTTCTCTTTTTTACAACACCTTCGATACCACTTGGCATAATTTGCCGCCGTTTTTACGGATGGCGCTGTGTGTGTGAACAAAGCTGTCATAATAATTGTCTTAACATTTAGGCGGCCGCATCAAATCCTCTGTTTGGCCGTCTGAACTATGGAGAAGATTGTGTTTCGCAGTATCAATGTGCTCACCGGGGAAGAACTCTATCAACGCGCGGCGCAGCCGTGGCAGGCGTTTGCGCCGGAGTTGGCGGCGTTGCGCCGTCGGCAGCAGGCGTTTGCGCGGTTGCCGGTAACGGGGCGCACGGCGCTGTTGGCGGGTTTGGCCGATGCGTTGGCGCAAAACCGCGACCGTTTGGCGCGGATGGTGTGCGAGGAAGTGGGGCGCTGTTTGCGCGAATGCGAGGCCGAGCTGGATAAATCGGTGGAGCTGATTCGTTATTATGTGCGGCTGGCACCGGAATTGTTGGCGCACAAAACCATTGCCACGCAGGCGAGTTTGAGCCAAGTGCGTTTCGAGCCGTTGGGCGTGGTGTTGGCGGTGATGCCGTGGAATTATCCGATTTGGCAGGTGTTGCGTTTTGCGGTGCCGGCTTTGTGTGCGGGCAATGCCTGCTTGGTGAAACCTGCGCCGAGCGTGGCGCGGGTGACGGCGGCTTTGTTTGAACTGGTGGACGAGGTGTTGCCGTTTCAGACGGCCTGGTTGAACCATGAAGATACGCTGCAAGCCATCGAGCACACGGATGCGATGGCGTTTACCGGCTCGACCGATACCGGCCGCCGCTTGGCCGCCCATGCGGGCAGTCATCTGAAAAAAAGCGTGTTGGAGTTGGGCGGCAGCAATGCTTTTATTGTGATGCCGGATGCGGATTTGGCGCAGGCGGCGAAAGATGCCTGTTATTCGCGCTTTCGTGATGCGGGGCAGTCGTGCAATGCGGCCAAGCGGATTATTGTGGCCGATGCGGTGGCGGCTGCGTTTGTGCCGCTGTTTGCGGCGGAATGTGCGCACTTGAAGATGGGTAATCCGCTTGATGCGGCCACCACGCTGGCGCCGCTGCACCGCGAAGATTTGCGCGCGCGCGTGCATGCGCAGGTGCAGGATGCGCTGGCCAACGGCGCACGGGCGGTTTGCGGCGCATATCTGCCCGAAGGCGAGGGCTGGTTTTATCCGGCCACGGTATTGGATGGGGTGAATCCGGCCTGCCGCGTGTATCACGAAGAAGTGTTCGGGCCGGTGGCGCTGCTGCTGCGTGCACGCGATGCGGCGCATGCAATCGAGCTGGCCAACGATAATCCGTTTGGGTTGGGTGCGAGCATTTATTCGGCAGACGAAGCCCGTGCCTGGCAGTATGCGGAAAAGCTGCAAACCGGCTCGGTGTTTATCAACCGCCATACCAGCAGCGATTTGCGGCTGCCGTTTGGTGGGGTGAAGGCTTCGGGCTACGGGCGCGAGTTGTCGGAATTCGGGCTGTATGAATTTGTAAACGTGAAAACTTACTGGCAGAAATAGAAAAAAATGAACAGATTATGGCAAACGGGCGTGGCGGTAGTGATGGCGGTGGTTGCGCTGCCTGCTGTGGCAGAAACGCAGAAGGTGTATTTCAACCAACAGGGCAAACTGACGGCGGATATGTCGGCAGTGGCTTATGTGCGCCAATATGAAGTGAAGCAGGGCGCGGCATCGGCACAGGATTTTTATTATCCGTCGATGAAAAAATATTCCGACCCCTACCAAGTGGCGGCCAATCAGATTAAAGAATTTATCCCGGCGCTGCAAAACGGCACCCTGAGGCTGTGGTATTTCAACGGCCAGAAGAAAATGGTGGGGCAATACCGCAACGGCCAGCCCGACGGCGAATGGATAAACTGGTATCCGAGCGGACGCAAATCGGCGGTGATGCCTTATGTTAACGGCAAAAGCGAGGGCACGGGCGCGCGTTATTACCGTAACGGCAATAAAGAGAGTGAAATCCAGTTTAGAAACAATAAAGCCAACGGCTCGTGGAAGCAGTGGTATGCCGACGGCAGCCCGAAAACGGAAATGCTGATGAGCGACGACAAGCCCGTCAGCGTGGTGAGTTGGAACGAAGAAGGGCGGCTGGTGTCGGAGCTGTCGATTACCAACGGCCGCCGCAGCGGGATTGTGCTCGATTGGTATGACGACGGTGCCAAAAAATCGGAATCGGTCTATCAGGATGACAGCTTGGTTAAGAAAACAATGTGGGATGAAGCGGGCTATATTATTGAATGAGGTTGGCTTTGGCTGTTGAGAGAGGCCGTCTGAAAGTGAGTTTCAGACGGCCTCAAGTAATGGTTTGTGCAATGATAATGAATATGGTGGATTAAAAATAAAACAGTTTCATATACATTCAGGTGGCTGAGCTTGTCGAAGCCATGCGGAGATTCAATAGAGGTTTTGACAAGCTCAGCCACCTGTTTTGATTTTCACAATGCATTAATGTGTAGATTTAATTCTAATCCACTATAAATACCGACCGGATAATTCAAGCCCGACAAAAGGCCGTCTGAAAGCATTCAGACGGCCTTTGAGTTTTCTGCAAGCGTGTTTGTTTACACGGGATCGACGGCGCGTTGTTTGGTGTTAATCAGCAGGGTGGCGCCGCAAGCCATCAGCATCAACACACCGGCAAACATCAGCGCGTTGGTGGGGTTGGTGCCGAGGAAGGTGCGGTAAATCCAACCGAAGGTCACGGTTTCAATCAGCATCGGAATCACAATCATCATATTGATGATGCCCATATACACGCCGTAACGCTCTTTCGGCACTTCGGCCACGGCAATAAGGAAGGGCACGCCCATGATGCTGGCCCAAGCGATACCGAAACCGATCATCGGCACAAACAGCAGATATTTATTGGTGATGTGCGGGAAAATCAGCAGCGCGGCAGCGGCGAGGCAGAGGGAGAATGCGTGCACGATTTTGGCCGGGTATTTACGTGCCAGCAGCATCAGGCCGAAGGCGGAGATGAAGGTAACGACGTTGTAGAAGCCGTTAACCAGGCCGGTCCAGCCGACTGCCTGCTCATACAGGGCGTGATCGCTCGGCGCGGCATTCCACACCGATTTGGCGATGCTGTGGGTGACGTATTGCCAGTAGATAAACATGGCATACCATTGAAACAGGTAAACCAGCGCCAGTTGCCACAGGGGCTTGGGCATATCTTTGATGGCGCTGGCGATTTCTTTCACCGCAGGCACCAAGCCTTTCGGTTTGGCGCGCATCTCGGCCAATGCTTCGTCGCTGGGGCGGTTTTCAGGCGTGCTGAACACGGTAACCAAAACCGAGCCGATGGAGCAGACAGCACCGACGTAGAAAGAGCCGAACACCCAATAAGGAATGCCGGAGTCGGTGGTGCCGGTAATGAATTGTTGGAACACATACAGCGACACGTTGGCCAAGGTGATGCCCAAGCCGGTAAACACGCTCTGCATCAAAAAGCCGGTGGGCTGCTGGCCTTCCGGCAGCTTGTCGGCGATAAAGGCGCGGTAGGGCTCCATCGCGGTGTTGTTGCTGATGTCGAGCATCCACAGCAGCAAAACAGCCATCCACAGCGCGGTGACGTGCGGGTAGAGGACTAAGCAGATGCTGCAGCCGATGGCGCCGATAAGGAAATAGGGGCGGCGCCGGCCGAGGCCGTTTACCCAAGTGCGGTCGCTCAGCGCACCGATTAAGGGCTGCACCAGCAGGCCGGTTACCGGACCCGCCATATTCAACAGCGGCAGCGAGCCGGGATCGGCATTCAGAAAACTGAAAATCGGGTTAATAGCCGTTTGTTGCAAACCGAAGCTATATTGGATACCGAAGAAACCGAAGTTCATCAGCACAATCTGGCGCAGCGTCATGGCCACCAGTTTCGAGTCAAGTTTCATACAAACATTCTCCTGTGAGAATTAAACAAAATCAGGTAAGGATAATTGTTGCCCGTTTCGTGTGTGTTGCCTGTGTTATGTTGTTGCGGCGGAACAGGCTGTCCGCCGATAAACCGTTACTTGCCGCCGAGGGTCACCACCGATGAGCGCCAAACCACATGCGAAGCCACCAGCAGCGGATTGGCTGCGGCAGATGGGGTATGATCGACCAGATTCAGCAGCAATTGCCCCGCCTGAGCGCCCATTTCGTAATACGGCAATGCCGCCGTCGAGAGCGGCGGAAACAGCGTTTCGGTAATCGATACGTCATTATCGTAGCCCGCCACCGAAATATCTTCGGGAACACGCAGACCGCGGGTGCGCAAAATGCCGTAAACGCGCAGCGCCATTTCATCGTTACCGCAGCAAATCACGCCGGGCGGCTGCGGCAGCGTCATCAGACGGTCGATGGCATTCCACAAATCGCGGCTGTCGTTATCCTGATTCGGATAACCGGCCACCACCAAATCCGGGTCATACGTAATACCCGCTTCTTCCAGCGCCGCGCGGTAGCCGCGGGTGCGCAGGCGGGTGGCAATCACATCCGGCGGCAAAGTAAGGTAAGCGATGCGGCGGTGGCCGTGACGGATAAGCGCCGCCACCAATTGCTTTTGGCCGCTTTCGTCATCAGGCAGCACCGAGGGCGTGTTTAATTGATCGAAACAGTTGAGCAGCACAATCGGGCAATCGTCGGGCACTTCCGGCAATGCCACCTCTTTATGCTGGTCGGCCACATATAAAATGCCTTCCGCACGGTGTTGCAAAAAAGTGCGGATAAGCGGCGCCACCTGTTCGGCATCGCCGCCGGTATCGGCAATCATCAGCGTTTTGCCGGAAGCCGAAATAGCCTGCAACGCCCCTTGAACCAGCAGCATATCGCTCAAGCCGCGCGGCTTGGGCAATTCGGCGTCGCGGGAAGACGATTGCGAAATCGCCCCGGTAATCAGCCCCACCAGCCCGGAGCGGTTGGAACGCATCATGCTCGCTGCCGACGAGGGGATATAGCCCAACTCGGCAATCGCTTTTTGCACTGCCTCGCGCGTTTGCGGCTTGACCGGCGCATCGTTGTTGAGCACACGGCTTACGGTTTTTGCCGAAACGCCGGCGCGGCGGGCAACATCGTAAATGGTGGCCATGCGATACTTTCCTCTATTTGAATGACGGGAAGATTACCATGTGATGACATCGGTGTCATTACATGGGCTTACTTTTTTATGCATAAATTTGTGTTGCGTCAAATTTTGTCTGTGATGCACGCATAAAGCTGCGGGAAGCGGATGGTTGCCAAAGTATTTTATTGTATTGGTTGTGAATATTTTCTTTTGTTACAAAAAGTTATGGAAATAAAAGAAAGGCCGTCTGAAAGCTTTCAGACGGCCTTTGGTTTTTATATCAGCTTGCGATTAGAATTTATAGCTGATGGAGCCGACCACGCTGCGGCCTTGGCCGTAGTAGCAGTAATAATCACATGCTGCTACATATTTGCGGTTGGTCACATTATCAGCATTGATTTGGGCGACCCAATTGCGATTGATATCATAGCGGGCAAACAAATCCCATACTGTGGAAGATGGCACTTTTACATTTGAATGCAAAGAGCCGGCGGCAGTATAGCTGTTGCCCACATAGCGGATACCGGTGCCGACTTTCAAGCCGTTCAAGCTGCCGCTGTCGAAAGCATAAGCTACGCGGGCGGAGGCGCTGTGTTTGGGAATCAGCGGATTGTTGACTTTGCCGCTGCTGCTGTCGGTTACCGAGCTCAGATAGGTATAGGCAAAGGCTGCGCTGATGTTGTCGGTGATGTTGGCATCGGCTTGAATTTCAACGCCTTTACGTTTGACCGGGTCTTCATTGCTGACGGTATTCCCGGCAGCAGTCATTAGCAGGGCGCCTTCATCTTTGGCTTTAAACAAAGCCACAGACATTTTGCCGTCCAGCCAGCTGGGCAGGTATTTCAAACCCACTTCGTATTGCTTGGTGATATAGGGATCATACAGAGTTTGATTGCCGCTCAAACCGTTTGGCAGACGGAATGATTCGTTGTAGCTGATATACGGGTTGAGGCCGTAATTGCCGAAATACATCAGCGAGCCGGAGTATGAAGTGTGGTTTTTCTCAACACTTTGGGCGCTGGTTACTTCTTCATTTTTTGCACGGTCATGGCGGATGCCGGCGGTAATGCCTACGCGTTTGTATAAGCGCAGATTATTTTGCAGATAAAAGCCCAGTTGGCGTGATTTGATGCCGGTTAAAGAGCCTGTGGGTGTGATATTCAGGCTGCTGTATGCGCCCGGGTTCAGCACGTCGATATCGGTAGCGCTGCCGCCAGTAGTATAAAGGGCATCAATTTTTTGATGACGATAGTCGATACCGCCGAGCAGAGTATTTTCAACGGTGTCATTTTTAAACTGCCAGGTTAAGCGGTTATCGATGCTGTGGCTTTTGGCCGTACCGTTGTTATAAACATAGCCGCGTGCAAGCATGCCGTTGTTATCTACCCAATTGGAAGGATAGACATAAGCACCGAAGTGGTTGCTTTTCACATGGCTGTAACGGTAGTTTTGGCTGAACGTCAGGCCGTTGTTGAAATCATGGCTGAATTCATAGCCGATGGATTTTTGAATATTTTTTTCATAATCCGTGTCCGGCGCACCCAAATTGGTGTTGGGGTCGATTTTGCCGTAAACCGTATCAAACAGTGAACCGTCTTGCGGCAGGAAGTTTGAGCTGGGCGTGCCGACATCTTTCTGATAGCTGGCAAGCAATGTAAAGTGGGTACGGTCGCTGATGTCCCAGGCCAAAGAAGGTGCGATATAGTAGGTTTCCGCACCGGTGCCGTTCCATTCGCCATCGGCTTTGCGGTAAGAGCCTACTAAGCGGTAGCGCAGGCTTTGGTCTGCATTCAGGCTGCCGGTGTAGTCGGCGGCAAGGCCGCGTTGGTTGTCGGTGCCGACATGGGCGGTAATATC
>CAYVIS010000040.1:0-12074 GCA_964451565.1 uncultured Neisseria sp. | reverse complement strand
CGGCGCCTAGCTGTTGAAACGGGCGGTGTTCGATCATGATGGGTTCCTTGCTTAATATGATTGGGATGGGGGCAGTATAAGGTGAATATAATCAGTAATAAATGGGGTTAACAGAATAGGATTGTTTCTTGATGAGAAATGATAAGGCCGTCTGAACGCGATAAAAAAGCAGACACCTGTCCAGGTGTCTGCATGGCTATTTAGCGAAATCAGAATGTCGGTGCAATAGTGTCGAGGGGGAGCGGTAAAGCTGTTATTGTGGTGCTTGCGCCGCTGCATGAATATAGTGGATTAGATTTGAACCAGTACAGCGTTGGCTCGCCTTGCCGTACTAGGTGTACTGTCTGCGGCTCGCCGCTTTGTCCTGATTCAAATCTAATCCACTATAAAATCCGACGTCTGAATACCATATGGTGTTTGCTGCACAGCCTGTCCAATCAATCCCTCACCCCAAAACCTTTAACCGATACAGCGATGTCACTTCCCGATTACGGGCAAACGCGAGCGGGTCGTTTTGGTTGGCGGCTTTTTGGTGTTGCGGTCGGGTTTGCAACACATCGATTACCTGCAAAGAGGCCGTCTGGAAGCATTGTTTTAAAAAGTCGGGCGTGCGCAGTTGCAGGTGTTCGGCGAGGTCGGAAATGATCAGCCAAGCTTCGCCGTCGGGGGTGAGGTGGTCGGCGGCGCCGTTGAGGAAGCCTTTGAGCATGGCGCTGTCGGGGTCGTAGAGGGCGGTTTCGATGGCGGAGGTGGGTTTGGCGGGCAGCCACGGCGGGTTGCAGACGATTAGGTCGGCGCGGCCTTGCGGAAACAGATCAATGGCTTCGATGCGCACGGATTTGTGCAAACCGAGGCGGTGCAGGTTGGCTGCGGCGCAGGCGATGGCGCGGGGGTTGGTGTCGGTGGCGGTGATGTCGGCGATGTCGCGGCGGGCGAGCAGGGCGGCGAGGATGCCGCTGCCGGTGCCGATGTCGAAGGCGGTTCGGCAGTTTGCGGGTAAGGGCGCCTGCATCAGCAAGTCGAGGTATTCGCCGCGCAGGGGGGAGAATACGCCGAAGGGGACGTGGATTTTGCCGCCGAGTGCGGGAATGTCGACGCCTTTTTTGTGCCATTCGTGGGCGCCGATAAAGCCGAGTAATTGGTTGAGCGGCAATAAAAACGGCGTGTCGTCGGGTGTGCCGTACACATCGGCCAGCGCGGCGGCCACATCGGGCGCGCGCGGCAAGTCGAGCGTGAAGCCTGCGCCGATTTCGACCGCCAGCATATTGATGAGGCGGCTTTGCTGCGCCTGTTGCAGGCGGTGGCGGTGGAAGGCCGTCTGAATATCCGGCGGCGCGGCGGTTTTGGCGGCGGGTTTGCGCACGCGTTTTTTCAGCGCGGCGAGCACTTGTTTGGCGTTGTGGAAATCGCCAGTCCACACGCAGGCGCTGTTGTCGCGGGCGAGTTTGAGCAGGCTGTCGGCGTTGATTTCGTCGAGGTAAACGGCCTGTTTGGGCGGCTTTTGCGTGCTTTCGTTGCGCCATTCGGCGTCGGTGTGGCGGCTGGTGGGAATGAGGGTGGTCATGGTTGCGGTCGCTGAATCGGTTGGCGGCAGTTTACTATATCGCGGCGTTTCCCGATATGTTCAGGCCGTCTGAAAAGAAATTCTTAGACAAAATGTATTTATTTTTATGTGGATTAAAAATTTACATGATGAGATTAGAATATTTATTGCCAATTTGTCTGATTTGCGTATAATCGAATCTACTTTCAACCCGGCTTGAATAAAATTAGACAAAGGGACGACATGCAACTGGACATCGACCGCTTAATCGCCTATTTCGGCGGCGTCAACGCGCTGGCCGAAGCCTTGAAACAGCAAGACCCGCACAATGCGGCCAGCACCGCCGCCATCTATAAATGGCGCACACGCGGCTCGTTGCCGCTCAACCAGTTGCAAAAGCTGACTGCGCTGGCCGAAGCGCAGGGGCGGCCGCTGGATTTGAATGCTTTTTTACAGCAACAGGAATCACTGGAGAAAACCACCATGCCGAAAGACCAACGCGTTATCATTTTCGACACCACCTTGCGTGACGGCGAGCAGTCGCCCGGCGCTGCGATGAGTAAAGAAGAAAAAATCCGTATCGCCCGCCAATTGGAAAAACTGGGTGTGGACGTAATCGAAGCCGGTTTTGCCGCCGCCAGCCCGGGCGACTTTGAAGCGGTGAACGAAATCGCCAAAACCCTCACCACCGCCACCGTATGCTCATTGAGTCGTGCGGTCGAGCGCGACATCCGCGCCGCCGGTGAAGCCGTTGCGCCTGCCGCCAAGCGCCGCATCCACACCTTTATCGCCACCAGCCCCATCCACATGGAGCACAAGCTGAAAATGAAGCCCAAGCAGGTGGTTGAGGCGGCGGTGAAAGCGGTGCAAATCGCCAAAGAATACACCGACGATGTGGAATTTTCCTGCGAAGACGCGCTGCGTTCGGAAATCAATTTCCTTGCCGAAATCTGCGGCGCGGTGATTGAAGCCGGCGCGACCACCATCAATATTCCCGACACCGTCGGCTATTCCGTGCCGCACCGCACCGAAGCCTTTTTCCGCGAACTGATTGCCAAAACCCCCGGCGGCGACAAAGTGGTGTGGTCTGCCCACTGCCACAACGATTTGGGCTTGGCTGTGGCCAACTCCTTGGCGGCGGTGCAGGGCGGCGCGCGCCAAGTGGAATGCACCATCAACGGCTTGGGCGAGCGCGCGGGCAATGCCAGCCTCGAAGAAATCGTGATGACGTTTAAAACCCGCCACGACGTGTTCGGCCTCGAAACCGGCATCGACACCACCCAAATCGTGCCCAGCTCGAAACTGGTATCGACCGTCACCGGCTATCCGGTGCAGCCGAACAAAGCGATTGTGGGCGCGAATGCGTTTGCGCACGAATCGGGCATCCACCAAGACGGCGTGTTGAAACACCGCGAAACCTACGAAATCATGTCGGCAGAATCGGTCGGCTGGGCGGCCAACCGCTTGAGCTTGGGCAAATTGTCGGGCCGCAACGCCTTCAAAACCAAGCTCGCCGATTTGGGCATCCAATTGGAAAGCGAAGAAGCGCTCAACGCCGCCTTTGCCCGCTTTAAAGAATTGGCCGACAAAAAACGCGAAATCTTCGACGAAGACCTGCACGCGCTGGTGTCGGACGAAATGGTGAATCTGTCGCACGACCACTACAAATTCATCTCGCAAAAAATCACCACCGAAACCGGCGAGCAGCCCGTGGCCGAAGTGGTGTTCAGCGTCGGCGGCAGCGAACACCGTGCCAGCGCCAACGGCTCCGGCCCCGTCGATGCCATCTTCAAAGCGATTGAAAGCGTGGCCAACAGCGGCGCGGCCTTGCAGATTTATTCGGTCAACGCCGTGACCGAAGGCACCGAAAGCCAAGGCGAAACCTCCGTGCGTTTGGCGCGCGGCGGCCGCGTGGTGAATGGTCAGGGCGCGGACACCGATGTGTTGGTGGCCACGGCCAAAGCCTATCTTTCTGCGTTGAGCAAGCTGGAATTCGGCGCGGAAAAACTGAAAGCGCAAGGCAGCGGTATTTAAATAATAATGTGTGAAGAGGCCGTCTGAAACATATTGGTTTCAGACGGCCTTGATACTTTTATAGTGGATTAGATTTGAACCAGTACAGCGTTGGCTCGCCTTGTCGTACTAGGTGTACTGTCTGCGGCTCCCCGCCTTGTCCTGATTCAAATCTAATCCACTATATATAGTGGATTAGAATTAAATCTGAACATTGATATGCATCGTGAAAATCAAAACAGGTGGCTGAGCTTGTCGAAGCCGCTTTTGAATCTCCGCCTGGCTTCGACAAGCTCAGCCACCTGAATGTATTGAACTATTTTATTTTTAATTCATTATATATTCAGGGCTGCGGCTGTTTGAAGTATTTCAGGTGGTCTAATTTTCTACCAGATCCCCTTATCTTGCCGAGCAATAACAAACCCGTCATTGTAGCTGCGCAAGCCCGCTGCGTTACCCGGGATTGACCAGACAATCCAGTTTGCGGCCGTCTGAAATATTGGAGGTTGCTCCAATCCGACGGGCTGGATTGTCGGGTAAAGCCCGATAATGACGAAGTGGTAGGTTGCTGATGGATGTAGTTAATATAGCTAATTAGAAATAAAATAGTACATCAATACATTTTCAAGATGACCGTATTGCATCAGATTGCTTGTGATGGCGAAGAAACTGAAGCTGCGCTTCAGACCGGGCTCCTGCCTGCGCAGGAGCGACGGGGTTTATCTTCATTAAACAGGTTCAATTGTGTCCTGATTTAATTCTAATCCACTATACTTATTATTGCATTGTTGAACTTGAAATATGCGGTTAGGCCGTCTGAAAAACTGTTAAGCAGCTTTTCAGACGGCCTCTCTTTTATAGTGGATTAGGTTGAATCAAGGCAAGGCGGGGCAACGCTGTATGGGTTCAAATTGAATTCACTATATTTCCATCAAGCCGGTTCGGCCATGCTCAATGCTTGCTGGATATCGACGGCGACGATGCGGGAAACGCCTTTTTCCTGCATGGTCACGCCCACGAGTTGTTCGGCCATCTCCATGGTGAGGCGGTTGTGGGAGATGTAGAGGAATTGGGTTTGCGCCGACATTTCTTTCACGAGGTTGCAGAAGCGGCCGGTGTTGGCGTCGTCGAGCGGGGCGTCCACTTCGTCCAAAAGGCAGAAAGGGGCGGGATTGAGGCTGAAGAGGGCAAACACGAGGCTCATGGCGGTGAGGGCTTTTTCGCCGCCGCTCAACAGGTGGATGGTGCTGTTTTTCTTGCCGGGCGGGCGCGCCATGATGGACACGCCGGCGGTGAGCAAATCGTCGCCTATCATGTGCAAGCGGGCTTCGCCGCCGCCGAACAGGGTGGGGAAGAAGGTTTGCACTTTTTCGTTGACGGCTTCGAAGGTTTCTTTGAAGCGGGCTTTGGTTTCGTTGTCGATTTGGGCGATGGCTTCTTCGAGCAGGGCGATGGCGGATTGGACGTCTTCGCTTTGGTTGCGGTAGTAGCCGTCGCGTTCGCGGGCTTCTTCGAGCTCTTCGAGGGCGGCGAGGTTGACGGCGCCGAGGGCTTGGATTTTTTGGGCGAGGCTGCCGATGTCGTTGCTGAGGGTGTTGAGGCTGCCGGAGGCGGCGGCCAGGGCTTCGAGGGCGGTTAAATCGGCGCTGCGCTCTTCGAGGTTTTGGTGGAAGCGTTTGGCGTTGAGCAGGGCTTCTTGTTGTTGCAGCAGGGCGGTTTGGGTGGCGGCTTGCAGCTGCGGCAGTTTGGCCGACAGGGCTTGTTGGGCGGCGTATTGTTCGCGGCCTTGGGTTTGGGTGGCGGCAAGTTGGTCTTGTACGGCGAGGTATTGTTCGTCGAGGGTGTGCACTTCTTCGCTGAGGTTTTCGAGCTTGAGGTGTTGTTCGTCGTTTTGCTGCTCGGCTTCGTAGGCCAGCGCGAGCTCGCTTTGGCGCTCCTGCCAGTCGAGGGTTTGTTGTTCGAGTTGGATGAGTTGCTGGTGCTGGTGTTGTTTTTGTTGTTGCAGTTTGTGCACGTCGACTTCGGCGAGGCCGTAGCGGCGGTTGGCTTCGAGCAGGGCGAGGCGGGCTTGTTTGAGCTGGTTTTGCTGTTGGTTGCGGTTGCCGCTGATGTTGTGTTGCTGCTGCTCTAATTCGGCGGCGGCTTCGCTGAGGGTGGCGATGTCGTCTTCGAGGCCGTCTGAAGTTTGTTCGAGGATGAGTTGTTCTTCTTCGATTTGCAGCAGTTCGCGCTCGATGTGTTCGCGGCGCAGTTGGCCTTGGTTGGTGCGGGCGAGCAGTTCGGCGGCGCGGGTTTGGGCGGCTTGGTATTGCTGCTGGTGTTGTTTTTGCTGCTGCAACAGGTTTTTGTGGTGTTGTTCGGCGGCGTTTTGGGCGCTTTGGGCTTGGCTGCGGGCGTGTTCGGCGGCGGCCATTTGCGGGGCGAGTGTGGTCAGCTCGGCATCGAGTGCGTCTAAACGGGCTTTTTGTTCGATTAAGTTACTGCCGCTGTTTTGGGCGTAGAGGGTGACGCTGATGCGGTCGATTTGGTGGCCTTCGGGGGTGAGCCAGATTTGGCGGCCTTGCAGGTCGGTTTGACGGGCGAGGGCGTAATCGAGGTTGGGGGCGCACAGGATGCCGTCGAGCCAATGGTGTAAGGCCGTCTGAAACGGGGCTTGTGCTTGGATTTGGTTGAGCAGGGCTTGCGCGGGCAGGCTTTTTTTGAGGCCGCCTGAAAGTGTGTTGCTCAACCAAGCGGCTTGGCCTTGCGGCAGCGGCTCGGGCGGGTTGAAGGCGGGCGGCACGGCGCGGGCGTGCAGGCGCTCGGCGAGCACGACGCTGAGGGCGTGTTGCCATTCGGCGGGGGCGTGGATGTGTTGCCACAGTTGCGGTGCGTCGGCGGCGTCGGTGTGCGGCCAGAAGTGGTCGCTGTTTTCGTTTTGCGCGAGCAGTTGCGCCAATGCTTGTTGTTGGGCTTGGGCGGTGATGTGTTGCTGTTGCAGGGTTTGTTGCCGGGCGGAGGCCGTCTGAAACTGTTGGCGGGCGTCTTCTAATTGTTGTTCTGCCTGCTGGATTTGTTCTTCGTAATGGGCTTGCTGTTCGGCCAGCAGCGCGGCTTGTTCTTGCGCGGCTTCGGTGTCGGCATCGGCGGGCAGGTTGAGCGCGGCGTTTTCTTCTTTCAGACGGCCTTGGCGCTGCTGCTGGTTTTGCAGGCTTTGACGGGCGTGGCTGAGTTGTTGTTGTTTTAAGGCCAGCTCGCGTTTGATGCGGTTGTGTTCGTCTTGCTGGTTTTGGTAGGCGGATTCGAGCGTGCTTTGGGCTTCTTCCCATTCGGGCAGGCGCTCTTCGTGTTCGGCAACCTGAATGGCGAGTTCGGCCAGCTCGGTTTGTTTGTTTTCGAGTTGCAAGTCGATGGTTTCTTGCTGGGCTCGGATGTCTTGCTGCTGCTGGTGGATGCGCTGTAATTGCACTTGGGCGGCGCTGCGGTCGCGCTCGATGCGTTGATGCAGGGTTTGCTGGTGGCGGATTTGTTCTTCGAGGCGGGCGATTTGTTCGCGTAAAACGCCGCGGCGGTTGCTGATGTCGTGTGCGCTGATTTGTTGCGCTTGCTCGGTGGCTTGCAGGGCGTGGATTTGCTCGCTGAGGGTTTGGATTTGGGCGGCGGTGTCGTCTTGTTGTTGTTGGAAGTTTTGATGCTGCGTGGTGGCTTTGTCGGCGGCGGCAAGGGCTTGCTGCCATTGCACGTAGTCGAGCAAATCCTGCTGCTGCGAAAGTTGGCGGGTGAGGGTTTGGTAGCGCTCGGCAGTTTCGGCCTGTTTTTCGAGCTTTTCAACCTGGCGGCCAAGCTCGCTTTGCAAATCGGCGAGGCGCTGCAAATGCTCGCGGGTGTCTTTCAGACGGCCTTCGGTTTCTCTGCGGCGCTCTTTGTATTTGGAAACGCCGGCGGCTTCTTCGATATAGGCACGCAATTCTTCGGGGCGCGCTTCGATGATGCGCGAAATCATGCCTTGTTCAATCACGGCATAGCCGCGCGCGCCCACGCCGGTGCCGAGGAATAAATCGGTGATGTCGCGGCGGCGCACAACTTGATTGTTGATGAAATAAGTGGATTCGCCTTGGCGGGTGAGCTGGCGCTTGATGCTCACTTCGGCATATTGCCCCCACGGGCCTTGCAGGGTTTGGTCGGCGTTGTTGAACACGAGTTCGACCGAGGCGCGCGGGGCGGGGCGGCGGGTGGCGGCGCCGTTGAAAATCACGTCTTGCATGCTTTCGCCGCGCAATTGTTTGGCGGAGGCTTCGCCCAACACCCAGCGCACGGCGTCGATCACGTTGGATTTGCCGCAGCCGTTGGGGCCGATAACGGCCACGAGCTGGCCGGGCACGTGGATGGTGGTGGGGTCGGTAAAGGATTTGAAACCGGCAAGTTTGATGTGGGTGAGGCGCATTGAAAGTCAGGTTGAAAAATAGGAAGCGCTATTTTAGCTGAAATTGCCCTTGGATTGTCTGAGGCCGGAGAAAAACCTCCGGAAACAAAATATTTTATTTGGATGAGAAAAGAGTGTTGCAAAAATGATACCAATTGAAAATATACCATAGAAATATGATTTTTAGATTAAAGACTCTGAAGTTTAGAGCTTGATTAATAAGGATATTATGATAATTGATTTCGATTGTTATTTATGGATTTGGAATTTTTAGGGGTGAAAAATGGTGATTTGGCCTACCTATTGTCTATTTAAATTACCGTTGGTTCTGCTACTTAAAATGCATTTTTAGAAGCGTATATGATTCGATTGCGTCTTGCTTTATGTGAAACGGGGATAGCCGTAAAGCAGTTTATCGTTATAAATAAATATGGCTTAAAAAATCACGCGCGCATAAGGCTGAAAATTTTAAATTAATGAGCCGCGCCTTCGACGATGGTGCGGCATCAAATCAGGAGCCTCGCTATGTTTAATTACCGTCGATTGTTGTGGATTTTACTGCCTGTTGTTGCAACCGGTTGCGCATATCATCCGAAAGAAAGCTGGGTAGATACGACTAGCGCCGCTTACAGCACCGATGTACCTGAAAAACGCTCTTCTGTTGTGTTTTACCGCCAAGCCGATGCGGTGGACGGACCGACTGTCAATATTTATGTGAACGGCCAATATTCAGGCTCGCTCCAACCCAATGCCTACCGCCAAGAATTGGTATGCGCACAAAATCAACGCTTCTATGCGGAATTTACCGACCGCGACGCAGCTTACAGCAAAAAAGCCAATTCCGGCGATTACTACAACCTTCCGGAAGCCGCTGTTTCTTTCTTCAAAATCGTCAACGATGGCAGCGGCCAACCTGCCTTGCAGGCCGTCTCTCCCGAGCAGGCTCAGGAAGAGATGAAAGGTGTTTCGAATCAAAATCATACTTTGTCCCGCGTCAAACTTCCCGAGCAATGTTTGCAAGTGTTGAAACAATACACTTTGCAGGCTTCTGCATTGTTTAAATTCGACCGTCGCGCATACAAAGACATGCTTCCCCAAGGCCAGCGTGAAATCGCGGCTATCTCGCAAGACATCAAACAAAACCCCGACCACATCAGCAGCATTTCGGTTGTCGGCCATACCGACCCGGAAGGCAGCGCCCGCTACAACGATAAATTGTCGTATGACCGCGCAGTAACCGTGAAACAGGCTTTGGCCAACGGCGGTGTGCATGGCGGCTTGATTACGCCTGAAGGCCGCGGCGAAAAAGAATTGCTGGTAACCGACTGCCGCAAAAAACATCCGCGCAATGCCCAAGCACGTAAAGAATGCGATCAGCCCAACCGTCGTGTTGAAGTGATTCTTCGTGGCGAAAAAGCGCAATAAAACTTACTCAAATTTTAAAGAAATAAGGTGGATAGAATGTCTAAAAACATTACGTTGAAAATCAATAACGCTAAAGAAACCGTGGAAACCGTCAACCTTCAGACGGCCTCAGGCGAAGCCCTGCGTATTCCGGCGCAGGCAAATGTCAACTATCAGTTTACCGACGATGCGACCCAACTCGGCCCGGAAAACATCATGACCAAGCGCGTGGGCGATGATTTGGCCATCGCGTTTGAAGGCTCGGACATTCAAAATCCGGACATGATTTTGGAAGGCTATTACTCAGATGCGACCGGCGCTTCAAAAAGCAGCCTGCTGATTGGCCAGCATGACAATGGCGGTATGTATCCGTATGTGCCGGAAAGCGCGGTGCCCGGTGATGCAGTGACCATGTTGGCAGAAGAAGTGGAAGCCGGCCAGGCGCTGGGCGGTGAAGTGATTCAAAGCTTGTGGGCACCTGTGCCCTGGTGGTTGCTGGGCTTGTTGCCTCTGGCGGCATTGGCGGCAAGCAGCGGCGGCTCGGATAGCTCGGATAAACCGGCTGTTGTGCCTATCGAAATTACGGTTGATGCGCCCGATAATACCAACGACAACACCCCGACCATTACCGGTACCACTGATGCGGCAACCGGCAGCGTGGTAACGGTAGTGCTGACCGATAGTAAGGACAATACCCAAACCGTATCCGCTACCGTGAGCGAAGACGGCACTTATACCGTAGAACCTGAAACAGCATTGGCCGATGGCGAATACACCGCTGTTGCGACGGTAACCGACCCGTCTGGCGCGACAGCAACTGCCACCGACCCCGGCAGCATCGATACCACTGCCGTTATCACGGTGGATGCACCTGATTTGACCAATGACAATACCCCGACCATTACCGGCACCACAGATGATGTGGAAGCAGGCCAAGTGGTGACCGTTGTGGTGACCGACAGCGAAGGCAATACCCAAACCATCACCACGACCGTTCAAGATGACGGCACTTACAGCGTGGATGTGCCCAATGCATTGCCGGATGGTGATTACACTGCCGTAGCTACTGTTCAAGATAAATTGGGTAATCAAGCGACTGCAACCGATCCGGGCTCGGTAGACACTACAGCGCCGACCATCACCGTAGACGCTCCCGATAACAGCAACGACACCACTCCGACCATCACAGGCACCACCGATGCGCCGGAAGGCTCTGTCGTCACTGTTGTGGTTACCGACAATGACGGCAACACCCAAACCGTTACCACTACTGTTAAAGACGACGGCACTTACAGCGTTGATGTGCCCAATGAATTGCCGGATGGTGGTTATGAAGTGGATGTCAGTGTGAAAGACCCGGCCGGGAATGAAGGCAATGCGACTGATACAGGCAGTGTGGATACCACCGCGCCGACCATCAGCGTAGATGCTCCGGACGACAGCAACGATACCACCCCGACCATCACTGGTACCACCGATGCACCGGAAGGCTCAGTGGTGACTGTGGTTGTGACAGATAGTGACGGCAATACCCAAACAGTAACTACCACTGTTGATTCAGACGGCAACTACAGCGTTGATGTGCCCGAAGCATTGCCGGAAGGCGATTACACCGTTGATGCCAGTGTTAAAGACCCTGCAGGCAACGAAGGCAAAGCCACAGATGTTGGCAGCGTCGATACGGCTGCACCGGTGATTACAGTCGATGCCCCGGATAACACAACCGACAACACCCCGACCATCACCGGCACCACCGATGCGCCGGAAGGCTCGGTGGTGACTGTAGTCGTGACAGATAGTGACGGCAATACCCAAACAGTAACTACTACTGTTGATTCAGACGGCAACTACAGCGTTGATGTACCCGAAGCATTGCCGGAAGGTGATTACACCGTTGATGCCAGTGTTAAGGATCCCGCAGGCAACGAAGGCAAAGCCACAGATGTCGGCAGCGTCGATACGACTGCACCAGTGATTACAGTTGATGCCCCGGATAACACAACCGACAACACCCCGACCATCACCGGCACCACCGATGCGCCGACAGGCTCTGTTGTTACGGTAGTGGTGACCGACAGCGAAGGCAATACCCAAACGTTATCAGCAACTGTGGATGAAACGGGCTTTTATGCAGTCGAACCTGTAGAGCCGCTGCCGGATGGTGATTACACGGCAGATGCCAGCGTTAAAGATCCGGCCGGTAATGAAGGCACTGCCACCGACCCGGGCTCTATCGATACAACCGTAGTGATTACAGTAGATGCCCCGGATTTGACCAATGACAATACCCCGACCATCACCGGTACCACCGATGCCGAGCCGGGACAAACAGTGTCTGTATTGATTACTGATTCGGAGGGCAATACTCAAACGGTTACAACAACTGTTAAAGACGACGGCAGCTATTCAGTAGATGCAGAAACGCCTTTATCAGAAGGTGAATATACTGCTGAAGCGACTGTATCAGATAAAGTGGGCAATACCGCCACTGCGACCGACCCGGGCTCGGTAGACACCACCGCTCCGGTGATTACCGTAGATGCCCCGGACAATACCAGCGACACCACCCCGACCATCACCGGCACCACCGATGCGCCGGAAGGCTCGGTAGTGACCATCGTGGTGACCGACAGCGAAGGCAACACCCAAACCGTCACCACTACCGTTAAAGACGACGGCACTTACAGCGTTGATGTACCCGAAGCATTGCCG
>CAYVIS010000039.1:0-12504 GCA_964451565.1 uncultured Neisseria sp. | reverse complement strand
CAATCAACGCGTCATTCCGGCGCAGGCCGGAATCTATCCGCCCAAATTCAATAATTTGATTTTAAAGCAGTTTTGCGCGAAGCATGGATTCCGGCCTGCGCCGGAATGACGAAGTTTGGTCGCTTTGTGATGCTGCAATAGCAATTTTGCAAAGGTCTCGGACTGTTTTATTTCTAATTAACTATAAAGGCCGTCTGAAAGAAAATGCTTTCAGACGGCCTTTGCTTGTCGGAGCGGCTGCGAATGCTACACAGCCTGTGCAAACCTTAGCGACTTTGCAGAAAATCCCCCACATTCAGCAGAATCAGCTCGTTGTCGTCCACCCGATTGGGTTGGCGGCTGCTGGAAAACGGCAGGTTGTTGTCGTTGCCGATGATGATGTGCTGCGGGTCGACCACGTCCACGTTTTCGATGGTGAAAAACGGGAACACGAATTTGCCGCCGACCAGCGGTTTGCGGGCACGCTTTTGCGGGTCGTTGACGGCCATCAGGTCGATGTAGCCGAGTTTTTCCACCGCGCCGCCTGCATTGGCGGGGTTGAGGCGGATTTTGTATACGCGTTTGAATCGGGCGGGTTTGTCGAAGCAACGGGTGATGTCGCTGCCTGCGCAGGGATAAGCCGTGGTGCCTTCGAGGTTGTCGCGCTCGATAATCAGGCCGTGTTGCCCGTCAATCATATTGAAATCACCGATGGCGTGGCTGTTGTCTTCGAGCGGATATTGCCAGCTTTTGCCGGTGTAGCGGCGGGCGGCGGTGTCGAATTCGAGGATGCGCAGGTATTGCTTGCCGTTGTTGTTTTCATAGGCTTTGGCCGCTTCATTCCACAACGCGCCTTCCAGCAGCGGATACAGTTTGCTGCCATCGGGCGACATGGCCATGCCCTCAAAACCTTTCGAGCGCTTGGCTTGGAAGGCGGTGTGGCCGTCGGGTGCGCCGGGCAGGGTCAGCGCGGGATGGTCGGGCGACTGGATGGTTTTACCGTCAACCACGGTGTCGTACACCGCCAGCACTTTGCCGCTGTGGTCGGCTTCAATCAGATAAGGGCCGAATTCTTCGCCTATCCACAAACGGTCGGCGCTAATCTGGATGCTTTCGGGGTCGAAATCGCCGCCGGTGAGGTAGCGCGCGCGGGTGTTTTCATGCACGATGCGGAACGGCACTTTTTTATCCGGGTCGCGCAAAAACACCGTATCCAGCGGCGTGAGCGTGCCTTGCTGCCAGTTGATGCGGTAGTGGCGCAGAAACAGCGCGGCATCGGTGGAATTTTTCTTGTTGCCGAAACCGTTATCGGTGAGCAGCCACACCGTGCCGTCTTTCATCACCTTCACACCCGAATGCCCCTGCACCGGTTGGCCGTCAAACGGCAGCTTCAAATCGGTGGGGCGCTGGCCGGATTTGGCTTCCGTCGTGCCCAACGCATCATTGCGCTTGCTCTCGATAAACTTGCCGCTGACGCGCAAATCATCGGGCGCATCGGCAGGCGGCTGGATAAAGGTGCGCGCAGGCAGCACCGCATGGCCGGCTAACGTAGCAGGATACGCTTGCGGCGCGGCATGGGCGCTCATGCTGATGCCGAGCAGCAAAGCGTAGAAAGAGAGAAAACCGTGTTGACGCTGCATCATAAATGTCTCGCAAAGGTTAAGGTGGAAAATGCGAAGCAGTTTAATGCGGAGAGATGACGGTTTTGTGAAGGTGTAGGCCGTCTGAAAGATGTTTGCATTGATTCAAGTATTTTTATTGCAGATGTTTGTCAATCATTACCTTTTATGCCTATGAATAAGTAAAACACCGCCCAGAATGGACGGTGTTTTATTCAATTACTGGCAAAAGCGGCAATTTTAGCGGTTTCATCTTTATGGACTGGCTGAATGCCGCTTTGTTTGATGTCTGCCAATACTGCAGAGAAGGCATTGCTTTGTGCCTGATTAGGGCGTTTGGGCGGTTCAAACGGAAAGAGAATTTCAGTATTGCTATCAATAAAACCAAAATTCCTCAGCCGTTTCAGTTTTTGTAGCCAGCTGTCTGATTTCTGGTAAATACCGCTGGCCTCATCATGACCAAGATAAATTGGTTTAATGATTTTGCGAACGGTTTCGTTATCTCCGCGCTGAACAAAGGGCAAATTGGCATGGTATTCATCATTGCCGAGTTTTTCTTTGAAGAAGGGATGTACTGTTTGAAGATCACGAATGACAGCATGTATGGCTTTATTCATGGTTTCTTCATAAGCATCTTTCGCAAAGCTATGCCCTACAAAATAGTCAAATAGTCGAGTGAGTTCATCAGCCTCTGTCACCGCTGTTGTGATTCCCACCTCGCTGGTGAGAATAATCGCTTCTCGCGGGCGGGCGAGGTGGTCTAATGTGGCACGCAGTATTTCCGGCTGGGGGTGCTGTGCATATAAATTAGCTTTAATCCGATTTAATTCATTAATAAATGATGCAGTTGCAGTGCGATAAACACGGCCGTTAAAATGCTGGAAAAAATTACTTAATCGGCTATATTTTTGTTCGATTTTGTAATCAAAAAAGCCGGTTTTAGGGCAGGTTAATATGATGCCGATATTGGCAAATTCACGCGTTTGGACGTAGGGCATAAACCGAACGACGGCAAAGCGCATTGCAAGCTTGTTCATGTCAGCCTCCATAATTGTCCGTTGGTAAGTCTTGCGAGTGTTGCTTCTGCAAATTGAAAATCATAGTTGGTAGGAAGGTCGCATTCTTCGTTCATCCATTCCCACTTGGAAGGTAAATTATCACATGCAGCGCGGTAAGCTGGCAATGCCTGCATCAGGTAGCTGCTGATTTCGGCTTGTAGCACGCAATCGGTAAAAATTTGCTTGAATGCATCTGCAAAAATATGTGTTTCTAGAAATATGGAGCTGTTAAAGGATTTATCAAATGCCAAATTATGGTCAATGATAATCACGGAATTTATTTTATCATGAGGGCGGTATAGCAGATTGGGGTTTCCTTTGGTGCGATCGCCATTTTTTACCAGCCAGTCAAATGCTGCAATGCGGGTCTGCAGGGAAAGTGACACCTGATGAATGTCATTGATTTCAAATAGAGCGGTATCAATTTCCGCTTGAGAACCAAAGCAGTCTCCTAAACCTATGCCTTTAGCGCTGGCAGGTAATTCTTCATACAAATAATCCGGTACAGTCAGCAGGCGAAACGGTGCAATTGGCAAATTTAGCGCTTGAGCGATATTGCCACAAATCCATTCATTGATTTGGCTGTCTCTTCTGGATCGAAGACCTTTTACATAGTATTCGATATTGTCTTCAGTCGTGCATAAAAAAGGTTCGGAATAACCTTGTATGGCTTCATTGGTAATCGATTTTATAACTGTGGACACACTTTTTCCCCATCATAATATTTCCATTGTCGGCATGTCTTGGATGAGTATATTTGTTAAGTATAACATAATGCGAATTTGTGATAGTAACGCTTATCTGGAAGCTTTTCAGATAAGCGTTACTATCACAATCACCGCGCCTCAAACCGCACTTCTTCCCCAAACACCTGCGCCCACAATTCGCGCACGCTCCGGTAATAGCCCATCACTTCTTCGTTGATTTCCACTTTGTCTGCATCGCGCAATTTGGTGTTGTGTTGCTGCTGGCGGTAGAAGCGGTAGGCGGTGCGGGCGGTTTCGGCGTGGGTTTTGTCGATTAATCCGGCGTCGGCGGCGATGTTGATCAGCGCGATGTTGCCGTAGTTGTCGAGCAGTTGCGGCAGCTCGCGGGCGTGGGCGAGGATGAGGTATTGGATGATGAATTCGACATCGACCACGCCGCCGCGGGCGTATTTGACGTCGCTGTCTTTCGGCGGGTGGGTGGGGAACATTTTTTCGCGCATGGCGATGATTTCTTGCGCCAGCCCGGCCAAATCGCGGCGGCGGGTGAGGATTTCTTGGCGCAGGGCATCGAAGGATTGGCCGACTTGGGCGAATCCGGCGATGAAGCGGGCGCGGGTGAGGGATTGGTGTTCCCACGTCCAGGCGCTTTCGCGTTGGTATTTTTCAAAGGTGGCGACGGAGCAGGCGAGGAAGCCGGAGTCGCCGTTGGGGCGCAGGCGCAGGTCGACGTCGTAGAGTGCGCCGGCGCCGGT
Source organism: uncultured Neisseria sp. (assembly GCA_964451565.1). GTDB lineage: Bacteria > Pseudomonadota > Gammaproteobacteria > Burkholderiales > Neisseriaceae > Neisseria. Next base: position 8,389 of record CAYVIS010000039.1, on the reverse strand, counting down.
GGCGGCGGAGAGCCAGTTGGTGAGGCGGCGGGCGAAGCGGCCGTATAAATCGGGCGCGTCGGGGTGGGGGTCGTCATACACATACACGAGGTCGAGGTCGGAGGTGTAGCCGAGCTCTTTGCCGCCGAGTTTGCCGTAGCCGATGATGCCGATGTTGGGGCGGTCGGTGTGGGTTTTGGGGGTGTCTGCCCACACGCAGGGGATGGCGGCGGCGAGGATGGTGTCGGCGAGCGCGGAGAGTTGGTCGGAGAGGGCTTCGACTGTCCACAAGCCTGCCAAATCCTGCACGGCGAGGCGGAACACTTGGGCGTGTTGGAAATGGCGCAATACGTCCATTTGGGCTTCGGTGTCGCCTTTGGCATTATTAAGGCCGTCGACCAGTTCGGCGGCGAGTTTTGCCCAATCGTGGTCGGTTTCCATCAGTTGGGCGCTGAGCAATTCGTCGAGCAGAATCGGGTGCTGCATCAGATATGAGGCGACCCAGCCGCTTTGGCTCATCAGCGCGGCGAGTTGTTCCAATGCTTGCGGGCGCTCGTGCAGCAGGGCGAGGTAGGAGGAGCGGCGGCTGATGTTTTCGAGGAAATCGAGCAGGCGCAATAAGGTGGCGGTGGGGTTGGCCTGCTTGGCGGCGGCCTGCACCAGCAGCGGCACGATGGCGTCGAAACGCGGTTGCGCGCGCGGGGAAAGCTGGCGGTATTTGTGGCCGCTGCGCATTTGGTCGAGCCGTTTGGCGATGATGCCGGCTTCAAAGCGGTGGGCAGCGAGCTGGTTGAAACGTTCTTCGTCGTCGGGGTTTTCCTGCCACACGCAATGCCAGCAGTCGGCCAGCGTGTGGCTTTGTTCGTTGGGGTCGGTAAGGATTTGGTTGAAGATGGCGTTGACTTTTTGGCGGTGGGCTTCGAGGCCGTCTGAAAAGGCGGCATAATCGGCAAAGCCCATGCTTTCGGCGAGGCTTTGCTGCTGCTCGGGGTTGTCGGGCAGCATTTGCGTTTGCTGGTCGTCCCAATATTGCAGGCGGTGTTCGACGTCGCGCAGGAAGCGGTAAGCATCGAGCAACACGGCCACGGTGTCGGCTTCGAGAATATCCAGCTCTTGCAGCTTGAGCAGGGTTTCTTGTGTGCCTTTGAGCTGGAGGGCGCGGATTTGGCCGCCGCGTATCATTTGGAAAATCTGGGCGATAAATTCGACTTCGCGGATGCCGCCTGCGCCGAGTTTCACGTTATCGGCCATGCCTTTGCGGGTAACTTCCTGGCGGATTTGGCGGTGCAGCCCGCGCATGGCTTCATAAGCGTTGAAGTCGAGGTATTTGCGGAACACAAACGGCCGCACCAGCGCGTTAATATCATTCGGATAAGGTGTGACCACGCGGCCTTTGCACCAGGCGTAACGCTCCCATTCGCGCCCTTGAGTAATCAGATATTGCTCCAGCGCGGTTTCGTTGAGCACCAAGGGGCCGGCATCGCCATCGGGGCGCAGGCGCATATCGACGCGGAACACTTGGCCGTCGCCGGTGATGTCGTTCAACAGCGCAATCAGCTTCTGGCCGACTTTGGTGAAAAATTCCTGATTGGTGCGCTCGCGTTTGCCGTTGGTGTCGCCCGCTTCGGGGTAGATGAAAATCAGATCGATATCGGAAGACACGTTCAATTCATAACCGCCTGCCTTGCCCATCGCCACCACGCTCAAATGCTGCGGCTGGCCGCTATAGCGCCCCATCGGCGTGCCGTACATATCCTGATAATAGGCATAGGCATAATTGAGGGCGGTGTTGATGGCGAAATCGGCAAACAGGGTGATGGTGCGGGTCACTTCGGCCAAATCGCTGGTGCGGGTGAGGTCGCGGCTGATGATTTGCGCCATCACATAACGGCGCAACAAGCGCAGTTGGCGCGCCAATTCGGCTTCATTTTCATCGGCTTGCAATGTCGCCCAGTCGGCGAACTGTTCAAAATCGGCCAGCTCCAGCACTTTATCCAGCATCGGCGCCAAAATTTCGGTCTTGAGGTTGCCGTTGTCGAGGTGGCGGGCGAGGTAGTGGGAATGGTGGCGGGCGGTGTCGGCAATGTTCATGATGGGCTGGACGCAGGTTGCGGATAAAGATTGATAGTGGATTAAATTTGAATCAAGACAAGGCGGGTCAACGCGGTATTGGTTCAAATTTAATCCACTATATCATAGCAATGTTTGAGGCCGTCTGAAAGCATTCAGACAGGCATTTGTTGACAAAAAAGGCAGGCGGCATTGACCGGCGCAAACAGCCTGTTTACACTGCCAAACGTATTGAAAACGAGAGCATCATCATGCCCAAGCGCGTGTTAATCATCAAATTCGGCCACCACGGCGATGTGCTGCTGGCCACGGCACCAATCAGCGTCATCAAGCGGGCACATCCCGACAGCGAAGTAGATATGCTGGTGTATCAGGAAACCGCCGACGTGTTGTGCGACAACGCCGACATCGCCCAAATCCACTGCGTCGACCGCAATTGGAAAAAACAGGGTAAGGTTTACAGAATCAAACAGGAATGGGCGTTGGCGCAGCGTTTGCGGGCACGGCATTATGATGTGGTGGTCAACCTTTCCGCACCGTGGCGCGCTGCCTGGCTGGCGAAATACAGCGGCGCGAAACGGCGCATCGGCTATGCGCTCGGCAACCGCAACAACGCCGCCTGGCGCTGGGCACACAACGAATTGGTTGCGCCCGGCGACATGCAGATGCATGTGGTGGACGACAACCTCAACAGCCTCAAGCCCTTAAATCTGCCCTTCTTCGGCAGCTACAATCCCGTCAACATGAGTGTGGCCGACCGCACCCGTACCGCGTTGGCGGATAAATTGCGCGCGTACGGCTGGCAGGGCGAGGATTATGTGTTGGTACACCCCGGCTCGCGCTGGTTTTTCAAATGCTGGGACGACGACAAAATGGCCGCGCTGCTGCAAAAGCTGCTCGACAGCGGCGAAAACATCGTGCTCACCGCCTCACCCGATGCGCGTGAAAAAGCCATGCTGGCGCAGCTTTCAGGCCGTCTGAACACCGAAACGGGCGGCAAGCTGTGGCTGCTTTCGGGCTGCCTCACCCTGCGCGAATTGGCCGCCGCGATTGAAGGCGCAAAGCTGTTTGTCGGCGTCGATTCCGTGCCGATGCACATGGCCGCCGCGTTCGACAAACCGCAAGTGGCGCTGTTCGGCCCCAGCCATGTCGCGCGCTGGCGGCCTTATTCCGCGCAGGCCGCCGTGGTATGGGCGGGCGATTACGGCACGCTGCCGCACCCCGACAGCATCAACACCGCCGACGAAACCCGCCTGCTGGGCGCGATTCCGCCGGAAGCCGTGTGGCAGGCGGTGCAGACCAAGTTGCATACTGAGGCCGTCTGAAAGAAAACCCTATGTTGAAACTCATTTTCCGCCGTTTGCTCGAAGCGGTGCCGACTTTGCTGGTGTTGATTACCGTGTCGTTTTTCATGATGCGGCTGGCACCCGGCAGCCCGTTTACCGGCGAGCGCAATCTGCCGCCGGCGGTGCTGGCCAATATCGAGGCCAAATATCATTTGAACGACCCGCTGCCGCTGCAATATGTCAACTATCTCAAGCAGCTGGCGCAGGGTGATTTCGGACCTTCGTTCAAATACAAAGATTATTCGGTGAACGAATTGCTGGCGCAGGCGTTTCCCGTGTCGCTGGAATTGGGGCTGTATGCGTTTATCGCGGCGCTGCTGCTGGGTGTGGCGCTTGGTGTGATTGCAGCGTTGAAGCAGAATTCGTGGCTCGACTACACGCTGATGGGCGTGGCGATGACCGGGGTGGTGATTCCCAGCTTTGTGAAAGCGCCGCTGCTGGTGCTGATTTTCGCCATTGCGCTCAAATGGCTGCCTGCGGGCGGCTGGAACGGCGGCGCGCTGCCGAATCTGGTGCTGCCGGTGACGGCGCTGGCGCTGGCTTATGTGTCGGGCATCGCCCGCATTATGCGCGGCTCGATGATTGAGGTGATGAACAGCCCGTTTATCCGCACCGCCCGCGCCAAAGGCCTGCCGATGCGGCAGATTGTACTCAAACACGCGCTGCGCCCGGCGATGCTGCCGGTGGTGTCCTACCTCGGCCCCGCGTTTGTCGGCATCATCACCGGCTCGATTGTGATTGAAACCATCTTCGGCCTGCCCGGCATCGGCCAACTGTTTGTCAACGGCGCGCTCAACCGCGATTACGGCATGGTACTCAGCCTCACCATTTTGGTGGGCGTGCTGACGATTGTGTTTAACGCGCTGGTGGATATTGTGTATGCGCTGATTGATCCGAAGATACGCTATTGAGGGGGAATGCCTGTCTGAAAGCGGTTTGAGGGTTTCAGACAGGCATTGGAAGCAAGCAGGCTTAACAGCTTGCTTTTCCCCGCCACAACCATTAAACCCACCTACCAAAAAACCAAAAAAACCATGAAACCAAGCAAAAAATCCCTATCCGCTTTGCAAACGCTCGCCGAAGGCGAGGTGGCCGGGCGCAGCCTGTGGCAGGATGCGCGGCGGCGTTTCCGGCGCAACAAGGCGGCGGCGGGCAGCGTGGCGGTGTTGCTGCTGGTGGCGGCGTTTGCGCTGTTGGCGCCGCTGCTGTCGCCATTTGCCTATGATTACACCGATTGGGGCGCGATGCAGATGGCGCCGGCTTTTTCAGACGGCCATTATTTCGGCACCGATTCGCTCGGGCGCGATTTGCTGGTGCGCGTGGCGGTGGGCGGGCGCATTTCGCTGATGGTGGGGCTGGCGGGGGCGCTGGTGGCGGTGTTGTTCGGTACGGTTTATGGCGCGGTGGCGGGCTTTTTCGGCGGCAAAACCGATGTAGTGATGATGCGGTTTTTGGAGATTTTAAACGCGTTTCCGTTTATGTTTTTCGTGATTCTGCTGGTGACGTTTTTCGGCCGCAATCTGGTGTTGATTTTTGTGGCCATCGGGCTGGTGTCGTGGCTGGACGTGGCGCGGATTGTGCGCGGGCAGACGTTGAGCCTGAAGCGCAAGGAATTTGTCGAGGCGGCGGAAGTGGGCGGGGTATCGAAAACCGCCATTGTGTTCCGCCACATCGTGCCCAATGTGCTCGGCGTGGTGGTGGTGTATGCGTCGCTGCTGGTGCCGGGGATGATTTTGTTTGAATCGTTTCTGAGCTTTCTGGGGCTGGGCGTGCAGGAGCCGATGACGAGCTGGGGCGCGCTGTTGCAGGAAGGCGCGCAAACCATGCAGGTAGCGCCGTGGCAGCTGTTGGTGCCGGCGGCATTTTTGGTGGTGACGCTGTTTTGTTTCAACTTTATCGGCGATGGTTTGCGCGATGCTTTGGATCCGAAAGATAGGTAAAGATGAGGGTAATTTGAATGTGGATATTCGGCCTTTATGCTTGTATGGCATTTGCAACGCTTGTTATTGGGCACATACTTTCCATTTCCGAAAAACCTAAAGAGGATTTAGATACTATTATTGTTATTTTCTCACTTATTAGTTTGATGCTGAATAATATAATTAATTATTTTCCGAAATTAAAAAGAATTATAGCTAAAAATACGACCGAAATAATTAAATGGCTGTTAATAGGTGCGTTAAGTTTAAGTGTTCTTGCTATAGGGGTAATGTATTTTTCTAAACTAACTTCTTTTGGAGATTTTTTAAAAATAACTGGAACTTCAACACTCTTATTTGGTGTTTTATATTGGACTGCGAAAAAGAAAGAAAAGGCAGATGAAGCTAATCCATCATTAATTTTTGCAGCATGGTGGGGATATATTTTAATTATTTATATTTCCAAATTAGAAAATGGAACCATGTTTCGATACTTATTTCCTTGAATATTAAGTTTTGAAAAATCTAATGAAAAAATCATTACTATTACAGGTTTGTGATTTACAAGTCACCTTCCACACCGAAGACGGCGACATCACGGCAGTAAACAAGCTGAGCTTCGATTTGGCGGCGGGCGACACTTTGGGCATCGTCGGCGAATCGGGTTCGGGCAAATCGCAAACGGCGTTTGCCATCATGGGTTTGCTGGCGAAAAACGGCCGCGCGCAAGGCTCGGTGAAGTTTGACGGGCAGGAAATCCTCAATCTGAGCGAAGGCCGTCTGAACCGCATCCGCGCGCGCGAAATCGCGATGATTTTTCAAGACCCGATGACGGCGCTGAATCCTTATATGAAAGTGGGGTCGCAGCTGGCGGAAGTGTTGGTGCTGCACCAAAGCATGAGCCGTTCGGCGGCGCGCGCGGAAGCGGTGCGGATGTTGGAGGCGGTGAAAATGCCGGAAGCGGCCAAGCGCATGAATATGTATCCGCACGAATTTTCCGGCGGCATGCGCCAGCGGGTGATGATGGCGATGGCTTTGCTGTGCCGCCCCAAACTCTTGATTGCCGACGAGCCGACCACCGCGCTGGATGTGACCGTGCAGGCGCAGATGATGGCTTTGCTCAATGAATTGAAACGCGATTTCGGCACCAGCATCATCATGATTACCCACGATTTGGGCGTGGTGGCGGGTGTGTGCGACAAAGTGTTGGTGATGTATGGCGCGCAGGCGATGGAATACGGCGCGGTGAACGATATTTTCTACCGCCCGAGCCACCCCTACACGCGCGGCCTGCTCGGCGCGGTGCCGCGTTTGGACGTGCAGGCGGAAAACTTGGCGACAATTGCAGGCAACCCGCCCAATCTGGCCGAGCTGCCGCCGTGCTGCCCGTTTGCACCGCGTTGTCATGAAGTGTTGGCGCGCTGCCATCACGAAATGCCGTTGCCGGAAACGTCGGCCAACGGCCACCGCCGCGCTTGTTGGCGGCCCATCGCGGAGGCGGAAGCATGAGTGAAATTCTGTTGGCGGTCGACAACTTGGCCGTGCGTTTTCCGGTGAAGCGCGAGGGCGGATGGTTTTGGCAGCCGCCGCTTTCGTTGCAGGCGGTGGGCGGCGTGTCGTTCCAATTGCGGGCGGGCGAAACGCTGGGCATCGTCGGCGAATCGGGTTGCGGCAAATCCACGCTGGCACGCGCCATCATCGGCCTCGCGCCGGTGCACAGCGGCGATGTGCGCTGGCAGGGCGAAACGTTAATCGGCCTGCCGCCGAAAACGCTGCGCCTGAAGCGGCGCGACATCCAAATGATTTTCCAAGACCCGCTCGCCTCGCTCAACCCGCGCATGACCGTGGGCGACATCATCGCCGAGCCGTTGCGCACATTTTTCCCGCGCCTGGGCAAAGCCGAAACCACGCGGCGTGTGCGCGAAATGATGGCCAAAGTCGGCCTGCTGCCCAACCAAATCAACCGCTATCCGCACGAATTTTCCGGCGGCCAGTGCCAACGCATCGGCATCGCCCGCGCGCTGATTACCGAGCCGAAACTGCTGATTTGCGACGAGCCGGTGTCGGCGCTGGATGTGTCGATTCAGGCGCAAGTGGTCAACCTGCTCAAGCAGATGCAGCGCGAAATGGGGCTGGCGCTGATTTTTATCGCCCACGATTTGGCGGTGGTGAAACACATCGCCGACCGCGTGCTGGTGATGTATCTCGGCCGCGCCGCAGAATTGGGCGAGGCCGCCGCCGTCTACACCGCCCCCGCCCATCCCTACACCCGCGCCCTGATGAGCGCCGTGCCGCTGCCCGACCCGATGGCCGAGCGCGGCAAAACCATCCAACTGCTGCCCGGCGACCTGCCCAGCCCGCTCAACCCGCCCTCCGGCTGCGTGTTCCGCACCCGCTGCCCGGAAGCGGATGAGGTTTGTGCCGCGGCTGTGCCCGAATGGGCAGGGGATGCCCGGCATGCGGTGGCGTGTTGGAAGCGGGAGTGAAGGAAAAGTTTGAGCGCTTTGTAAAAGTCTCAACTTCAAGGCCGTCTGAACGCATTGGTCGCGTTCAGACGGCCTTGGTTTGAATGATGCAGCTTTAGCGGAAATCGGTTTGGCTTCGGAGCGGAATCCTGCTGCACATCAGTCAAACTGTCCGCAATCTTTCAATATCCGGCAATCTTATCCTTGCCGTGGAAGCCGACGAACAAGCGGGCTGCGCGGCTTGCTTTGGTTTAAAGCCGTCTGAAAAGCGGCAGAGGGGCAGTTATGGCAACGGTTTTGACGGACTTGCGCCCATCCTGCGTTTTGAGGCCGTCTGAAAGCCGCATCGGGGTAACAGCGGACTTGCGAAGCCAATGACGAAGTGGGATGGTTTTGCGGCGATGCAATGGCAATTTTGTAAAGGTCTCGAGTTGATTATCTCAACGGCATGACGTCTTACAGCTTAAACAGACCTATAAAACACGGGTAAAAAAAAGTAAAGCAGCTGCAATCGGCGCGGAGAAAGTGTCGGATACGGGGTGAGATTTGTTATCCTTAACCACTATGATTACAGTAAACCGCTTCCCATTCAAAAAAATTCTGTTCGGTG
>CAYVIS010000038.1:0-12576 GCA_964451565.1 uncultured Neisseria sp. | reverse complement strand
TGAAAAGCGTTTGATTCAGCGGTTTAAAACCGTCCAAGATTTGGGGAGCAGTTCAACCTTTCAGACGGCCTTTCGCAAGCAAACCGGACGTGTTTATTTCACGCTTTCTTTCGCTTTGGCGGCAGCTTCTTTAGCCGCAGCTACTGCATCGGCGGCCACTTCTTTAGTGGCGTCGGCAGCATCAGTAGCGGCTGCTTTGGTGGCATCGGCGGCATTGGAAGCCGCTTCTTTGGTGGCGGCAGCTGCTTCGCTACCGGCTTCTTTGGCCGCAGTTGCCGCAGCGCTCACGGCTGAAGCCGCTTGGTTACCGGCGTCTTTTACGTCAGAAGCTACGGTTTGGGCGGCTTCTTTGGATTCTTGTTTGGCTTCTTGCGAGCAGGCAGCCAGTGATGCGGCCAACATGGCGGCAATCAGGATTTTTTTCATTGCATCAGTCCTTGTTACGATGGAATAGCGGCCATCATGTGACCGCAAATAAAATCATAGCACAAGCAGGGGCTTACAGAAGCTTTTTGTCGACAGACGCCTCCTTGGCGTGCACTTTTGGCAACAGTCGTCACCCGCCATAAAAAATGCTTGACTCGGATTGGAGTGGCGGCTTATAATGTGCAGCTTATCGGGTCGTTAGCTCAGCTGGTAGAGCAGCGGACTTTTAATCCGTTGGTCGAAGGTTCGAATCCTTCACGACCCACCAAATCCGAAAAAACCTGCTTGTAAAAGCAGGTTTTTTTTTGCGTCTGTATGATTGTGGCGCAGTGTGGTGAGCGTTCCTGCCGACCTGAGTGTATAAGTGGATTAGATTTGAACCAGTACAGCGTTGGCTCGCCTTGCCGTACTAGGTGTACTGTCTGCGGCTCCCCGCCTTGTCCTGATTCAAATCTAATCCACTATAAAAGCTGATTTCCAAAAATGCATGACGGGCTTGGCTAATTTTACGATAACGCAATGAGCCATGCTGCAAAATCCAGGCCGTCTGAAAGGCGGGCAATATGTATGCCTGTCTTTCAGACGGCCTGAGCGTTATTTGCCGATGCCGCACTCTTCGGCATTGCAGCCGCGGTAGTATTCGATCAGGCCACAGGTGGAGCTGTCGTGGGCGGAGATTTCGGCGCGGTTGAGCTCGGGTTCGATGGTTTTGGCCAGCACTTTGCCGTATTCCACGCCCCATTGGTCAAACGGGTTGATGCCCCAAATCACGCCTTGAACGAAGATTTTGTGCTCGTAGGCGGCAATCAGCATGCCGAGGTTGAACGGGGTGAGCTCGTCGATGGCGAAGGTGTTGCTGGGCTGGTTGCCGGGGAAGGTTTTCTGCGGGGCGAGGGCTTCGCGTTCGGCTTCGGGCAAGTCGGCCAGCTCGGCGCGGGCTTCTTCCAGCGTTTTGCCGCGCATAAAGGCTTCGGCCTGAGCGAAGGCGTTGGCGACGACGAAGCGGTGTTGGCGGCCGACGCGGTAGGGGGTGCGCATGGGCACGATAAAGTCGCTCGGAATCAGGCGCGTGCCTTGGTGCAGCAGTTGGAAAAAGGCGTGCTGGCAGTTAACACCTTCTTCGCCGAATACAATCGGGCCGGTGTCGGTGTGGATGGTTTCGCCATTTAGGCCGCAGCCTTTGCCGTTGCTTTCCATATCGAGCTGTTGCAGGTAGGCGGAGAAGCGGCGCAGGCTGTGGCTGTAGGGCACGACGGCGTAGGCGGGGGCGCCGTGGAAATTGTGGTACCACACGCCGATGAGCGCCATTAATACGGGAATGTTGCGGCGGTGTGATGTGTTGAAGAAATGCTCGTCCATGGCGTGGCCGCCGGCGAGGAATTTGCGGAATTGGCTCTCGCCCACGGCCACCATCAGCGGCAGGCCGATGGCCGACCACACGGAATAGCGGCCGCCTACCCAATCGAACATGGCAAACACATTATCGGCGGCGATGCCGAAATTGCGCGCAGCGGTGAGGTTGCTGGAAATGGCCACGAAATGGCGGGCGATATCGGCTTCTGCACGGCCTTGTTCGCGGAACCAGGTGCGTGCGGCGTGGGCGTTGAGCAGGGTTTCGGGGGTGCCGAAGGATTTGCTGGCCACGCAGAATACGGTGGTTTCGGCATCCAAATCGGCCAATACGGTGGCGATGTTGGCGTCGTCGGCATTGGATACGAAATGCACGCGCACGTTTTTGCGGCAGGCTTTCAGGGCTTGCACGGCGATTTGCGGGCCGAGGTCGGAGCCGCCGATGCCGATGTGGACGAAATCGGTGATGCGTTTGCCGGTGGCGCCGGTGTGGCTGCCGTTAATCAGGCTTTCGGCAAAGGCCAACGCGCGCTTGAGCTCGTGGTGGATTTTCGGCAACACGTTTTCGCCGTCCACCCGCACCGGTGCGGCATCGGCGGGCAGGCGCAGGGCGGTGTGGAGCACGGCGCGGTTTTCACTGATGTTGATTTTTTCACCGTTGCGCATGGCTTGGGCTTGGGCGGCGACGCCCGCGGTTTCGGCGAGTTGGCACAAAAGCTGCAAGGTTTCTTCGTCGAGGCGGTTTTTGCTGTAATCGAATAAGAGGCCGTGCAAGGTTTCGTGCATGCGCTCGAAGCGTTGCGGGTCTTGCTCGAATTGTGCCCGCATGTGTATGGCGGCGGTTTGCTGTTGGCGGGTTTGCAGGGTTTGCCAAATCGGTTGCGTGGTGATGCTCATCGGTGGTCGGTCTCTCTTTGTTGGGGCGGGCAGGCGTTTCAGACGGCCTTGATATATAGTGAATTAAATTTGAATCAAGACAAGGCGAGCCAATGCTGATTGATTCAAATTTAATCCACTATAAAATTATGATAAACGGCTGCACCGGCTTTGTTGCACTTATCTACGCGTAATTTGATGTAGTGTAGCAGTTTTGGTTCGCCAAATTGTGACAGCCTGCCTCGGCGGCAGTAAAAACCGGCCTGATGGCCGGTTGGGGGGGGATTGTCAAGCTTGTGCGTCGTTGGTTTCAGACGGCATGGCGTCGGGCAGTTTGATGAAATGCTCACGGTAATAGCGCATTTCTTCGATGCTCTCCATGATGTCGTCGAGGGCTTGGTGCGAGCCGCGTTTGACCACGCCTTTGGCCACCGCCGGATGCCAGCGCCGCGCCAGCTCTTTTAATGTCGACACATCGAGGTTGCGGTAGTGGAACCAGGCTTCGAGGCGCGGCATGTAGCGCACCATAAAGCGGCGGTCTTGATGGATGGTGTTGCCGCACATGGGGCTGGTTTTCTCTGGTATCCACGCCGCCATAAAATCAAGCAGCTTCTGCTCCACTTCGGCCTCGGTATATTGCGATTGGCGCACACGCTCGGTGAGACCGGTGCGGCCGTGGGTGGCGGTGTTCCATGCGTCCATGCCGTTCAAAATCTCATCGCTTTGGTGGATGGCATACACTTCGGATTGCGCCAATACATTCAAATCGGCATCGGTGATAATCATCGCCACTTCGATGATGCGCTCGCGCTCGGGGTCGAGCCCGGTCATTTCCATGTCGAGCCAGCAGAGGTTGTTTGCGTTTTGGGTCATGTGTTTCAGACGGCCTTTGGATGGGAAGTGAACGCATTATAGCCTTGAGCGGGCGCGAATGAAACGGAGACCGGGATTTTTGCATCATTCAAAATCTGCCGAGGCAGGCGGGTGCCCGATTTGCAGTGCTGCTTCTGCTGAATCGAAAGCATGGATGAATCGATTTGAAAATATTGAATTTTAATTGTTGCTTTGCATTGTGTCTGGTGGGATGTTGCAAAGGCTCAGGCCGTCTGAAAACCTTTCAGACGGCCTGAATGTAGATTTATTTGAAATAATATTCCGGCGGTTCGTTGAGCGATTGCAGGGTGTTTTTCAAACCTTCCGACCACTGGCGGCGGATGTTGTGCATATAGGGGTCGTTGTCGTCGATGCGGATGCCTTCGGGCAGGGCAAAGCTGTCGTTGAGGTACACGGCCAAATCGATGGGAAAGCCGACGGAAAGATTGGAGCGGATGGTGGAATCGAACGACACCAAAATCGCGCGTACGGCTTCTTCGAGGCTGCTGCCGTAGCTCATGGCGCGGTCAAGAATCGGCTTGCCGTATTTGCTTTCGCCGATTTGCAGGTAAGGGGTGTCGCGGGTGGCGCGGATGCAGTTGCCTTCCTGGTAAATCTGATACAGCTCGGGCACTTGGCCGCGGATTTGGCCGCCGAGCAAAAAAGAGCTGCCGAAACCTTCTTGGCTGTGGGCGCGGTGTTGGGTGGTTTTGGCTACGCTGCTGACATATTCGCCCACCAGCATGGCGGCGTCGAAAAGTGAGGAAACGTTGTGCAGATTGTGTTCGCTCTCTTGCTGGATGCCGCGAAACAGCATATTGATGACGGCTTGCGAGGTGGCCAGATTGCCGGCAGTGAGCAGAATGATGCTGCGTTCGCCGTTGATGCCGAATTTATACATTTTGCGAAAAGTGGAGACATGGTCTATGCCCGCATTGGTGCGGGTGTCGCCGGCAAATACAATGCCTTCTTGCAGGCACATGGCAACACAGTAAGTCATGGCGGTTTTCCGGTGAAGTGCGGGATAATCAATATAACACGGTTAGGCTTGTTCAGACGGCCTTGTCTTCAAACTGATTGCAGGCTGTTTGGGGGGTGTTGTTTTATTGCTGTACGGCGGTTACCTGTACTAAATATTCCATGCATTCGCCACCACCACCCTGACGTACGCCGCGCACGGGGGCCGCGTCGTTGTAATCGAGCCCGACGGCCAGCTGCACGTGGCTGGAGGGGGTAAACAGCTGGTTGGTGGTGTCGAACACATACCATTGGCCGTCGAGCCAGGCTTCGGCCCAGGCATGGCTGGCCAGATGGGTGCTGTCGTCGCTGACGAGATAGCCCGATACATAGCGTGCGGGTACGCCGATGCCGCGTGCGCAGGCGAGAAATACATGGGTGTGATCTTGGCATACGCCGCTGCCGATGGCAAAAGCCTGTTTGGCCGTGGTTTCGACGCCGGTGGTGCCGGGAATATAGGGCATGTGGTCGAGAATGGCACGGCTCAAGGATTGCAGGGCTTGGCGGTTGCGCAGTCCGCCGGTTTGGATTTCGGCGAAATCCACCAGCACTTCGGTGCTGCGGGTACGCCAGGTGGTGTTGAGGAATACTTGCGGGGCGATACGCTGGTCGGTGTTGTAATCGCTGCTGTCGTCGATTTCCACCCAGCCTTGTGCGTTGATGCTCAGGTGGGTGTGAGGGACGTTGCAGTTGAGAATGGTGCAGTAATTGCCGAAGCCGTCGTAAATTTCGGGGCTGATGTGCGGCAGGGTGAGCTGCCACGACAATACCCGCTGGTGCGCCAATGTTTGCGGGGTGAGACGCAGATATTGCAGGCTTCTTTTTACCGCTTCGTCGTAGCGGTAGCGGGTGGTGTGTTGGATTTGGATTTTCATACGCCGTCCTCAAACAATTGCGTGAGTGTGTCGCGCCAGCGGTAAAACTGGCCGGCATGAGTGGTGTATACCATGGCCTGCAAGGGTTGTTTGATGGGGTCCCAGGCGGTATCGGCGGGCAGACGGGTAACCACATCGGCCAGATAGCGGTAATGGCGGCTTTCGGCGCGGCCGCTGCGGATGCGGTTGTCGAGCATTTCCACATAGTCGCCCAGCTGCCAAAAGAGGGTGGTATACGGGGTTTTCTGCTCCATCATGGCGGCAGCACAGGCAAATACCTGAAAACAGGCGGCGCGCAGGCTGCCTGCCTGCACAAAACGCTGCACTTGGTTGAATAATTCAGAAGCATCGCTGTCGATGACGCCGCGTACTACCTGTACGCTGTTGTGAATATAGCCGAAATGCTGCGGCAGGGCGGTTTGGCGCAAATAATCGCGTATTTCTTCTGTGTCGGCCAAGTGTTCGGGCCAGCCCAGATAGTGAAGTTGTGCCGTGCGTGTTTCAGGCGTGAGCTTAAGCGTATCGACCAGCTCTTGCGTGCGGCGCATATAGCGGCCGAGCCAGTAGAGGTTGTGTGCGGTGGAAAGCAGCAGGTTCATGATTGTTCTCCCGTATCGACAACCCTAGTGTCTTTGACGCCGCCACCTTGTGAGGAATTGACGACCAGCGAGCCTTCCCGCAAGGCCACGCGGGTGAGCCCGCCCGGCACGATGCGCACCTTGTCAGGGCCGGAAAGCACGAAGGGGCGCAGATCGATGTGGCGTGGTGCCACGCCTTCGTCTACACAGGTGGGGCAGGTGGAAAGCGCCAATGTGGGCTGGGCGATAAATCCTGCCGGGTCGGCGAGAATGCGCAGGCGGTAGGCTTCGATTTCGGCTTGGGTGGATTTGGGCCCCACCAGCATGCCGTAGCCGCCGGAGCCTTGGGTTTCTTTGACCACCAATTCACCCAAGTGCGCCAACACGTATTTCAAATCATCGGGCTTACGGCATTGCCAAGTGGGCACGTTGTGCAGAATCGGCTCCTCGCTCAAATAAAAGCGGATCATGTCGCCCACGTAGGGGTAAATGGATTTATCGTCGGCCACACCGGTGCCGGGCGCATTGCAAATCAGCACATTGCCGCCGCGATAAGCCGCCATCAGGCCGGGCACGCCCAAAATCGAATCGGAACGGAAAGCCAGCGGATCGAGAAACGGATCGTCGAGGCGGCGGTAAATTACATCCACACGGCGGCGGCCGGTAACGGTTTTGATGTAGACAAAATTGTTTTCCACAAACAAATCGTAACCGTGCACCAACGGCACCCCCATTTCGCGGGCGAGAAAGGCGTGTTCGTAATAAGCGCTGTTGTAACGGCCGGGGGTGAGCACCACAATGCTGGGTTGCGCTTTGCCGCTGCACGCAATCAGATTTTCGTGTAGCAATGAGGGATAACTCGACACTGGCAGCACATTTTGCTGTTTGAATACTTCCGCCAGCAGCGTTTCGCTGATGTTGCGCCCTTCGAGCATATACGATACGCCTGAGGGCGTGCGCAGATTGTCTTCCAGTACGTAATAGCTGCCATCGCCGTGGCGGATTAAATCGATGCCGCTGATGTGGGCATAAATCGGTTCGGGCAGGTCGATATTGTGCATCCACGGCTGGTAGCTTCCGTTTGTCAGCACTTGTTCGGCAGGCACAATGCCGGCTTTGATGATGTGCTGCTCATGGTAAATGTCGTGGATAAACAGATTCAGCGCACGGATGCGTTGTGCGCAGCCCGCTTCGAGCGTTTGCCATTCGTGTAACGGAATGATGCGCGGAATGATGTCGAACAGAATCACACGCTCGACGTTGCTGGCTTCGCTATATACCGTAAAGGTCACCCCTTTGCGGTAAAACATCGTCATCGCTTGCTGATTGAGCGTGTCTAAATCGCCGGGTGTGGCCTGCGAGAGCCATTGTGCCACGGTCTCGTAACCGGGTCGCGGCGTGCCGTTGAGCAGCATTTCATTGTAAAAATCAAGCGTAGGCAACATTGAGGCGCTCCTTAATCATGATGTTTTTATTGTTCCAAGCATCATACCTGAGGATAAAATTGTTGACAATTTAAAATAGAAAATAAAGCCGATTAAGAGTATGGAATTTTAATAAAATATATTATATTCAATATATTATGTTTAAATTTGATTTGTTTTAAATAGTTGTGATTGCTTGGAATCAAGGGTTTTAAATGGCGGAATCAAAAATAATGAGGCCGTCTGAACGTTTTCAGACGGCCTGGGCAGCTTTTTATAAAAGGCTTGGCTTTCTTGTAAACTGTTTAAAACAAACCGTGAATCACGCCGTTGTCATCCACGTCGATTTTCTCGGCCGCAGGCACTTTCGGCAGCCCCGGCATTTTCATCATATTGCCGCACAAGGCCACGATAAAGCCGGCGCCGGCGGATACGGTGATGCCGCGCACGGTGATGGTGAAGCCCTCGGGGCAGCCCAATAATTTGGCGTCGTCGCTGAGCGAATATTGGGTTTTGGCCATGCACACCGGCAGCTTGTCGAGGCCGATTTTTTCCAGATTGGCGATTTCGGCTTCGGCTTCGGCGCTGAAGCCGACTTCCGCCGCACCGTATACTTTTTGCGCCACAGCACGGATTTTATCGCGCACGCCGCTGTCGGTTTCATAGGCAAAGCGAAATTGGTTCGGCTGCAGCTCAATGGCAGCCAACACTTCATGCGCCAAGCTTTCGCCGCCTGCGCCACCTTTTTCCCACACTTCGGTCAACGCCACGTTCACGCCGTGTTCGGCGCAGGCCGTCTGAATCAGCGCCAGCTCGGCATCGGTGTCGGACACGAAGCGGTTGAGCGCCACCACCACGGGCAGGCCGAACACGTTTTTCATGTTGCCGATGTGTTTGAGCAGATTGGGCAGACCGCGTTTGAGTGCTTCGAGGTTTTCCTGCCCCAAATCCGCGCGCGCCACGCCGCCGTTGTATTTGAGTGCGCGCACGGTGGCGACCACCACCGCGGCATCAGGTTGCAATCCGGCCAAACGGCATTTAATGTCGCAGAATTTTTCCGCGCCCAAATCGGCGCCGAAACCGGCTTCGGTAACGGTGTAATCGCCCAAATGCAGCGCGGCGCGGGTGGCGATCACCGAGTTGCAGCCGTGGGCGATGTTGGCAAACGGGCCGCCGTGTACGAAAGCGGGCGTGCCTTCAATCGTCTGCACCAGATTGGGTTTGAGCGCGTCTTTCAGCAGCGCCGCCATCGCGCCGTGTGCCTTCAAATCGCGTGCGTATATCGGTTCGCCGCTTGTGCTGTAGGCCACCAGCATTTGGCCGAGGCGGTTTTTCAAATCGGCCAAATCACGGGCGAGGCAGAATACGGCCATCACTTCCGAGGCAACGGTGATGTCGAAGCCATCGGGGCGCATCACACCATCGGTGGGCTTGCCCAGGCCGCCGATGATGTTGCGCAACTGGCGGTCGTTCATATCGACCGCGCGCCGCCACAACACGCGTTTGGGGTCGATGTTCAATTCGTTGCCTTGATAAATGTGGTTGTCGAGCATGGCCGCGAGCAGGTTGTTGGCGGCACCGATGGCGTGGAAATCGCCGGTAAAGTGTAGGTTGATGTCTTCCATCGGCAACACCTGCGCATAACCGCCGCCCGCCGCGCCGCCCTTGATGCCGAACACGGGGCCGAGCGACGGCTCGCGCATGGCAACCACGGTTTGCTTGCCGATGCGGTTGAGCGCGTCGGCTAGGCCGATGGTGACGGTGGTTTTGCCCTCACCCGCAGGCGTGGGGTTGATGGCGGTGACCAGAATCAGCTTGCCTTGTTTGGGCGGCAACGCAAAAATATGCGCCGGATCGATTTTGGCTTTGTAGCGGCCATAGGGCTCGTATTGCTGTTCGGTCAAACCGAGTTTGGCGGCGATGTCGCCAATCGGGCGCATACTCGCTTCGTGAGCGATTTCGGCGTCGGTTTTGTAGCTCATGGAGATTCCTGTGCAGGTGGATTTGTTGCTATTATAGCGGCGATTGCAAAGCGTGCAGGCATGAAAAAGACGGCGGTTTGCATTAAATCAATTCAATCGCAGACACAGGCCGTCTGAAAGGGCAGAGGGAGGGATATGGCAGGGAATACATGGTTTTACTGGGCGCTGGCGTCGGCTTTTTTTGCGGCGCTGACGGCAATTTTTGCCAAAGTGGGTTTGCAGGGCATTGATTCGGATTTTGCCACTTTTATCCGCACTTTGGTGATTGTGGCGGCGCTGGCGCTGTTTTTGAGCTACACCGGCAAATGGCAGGGCGTGGGCGGCTTCAGCGGCAAAAACTGGACCTTTCTGATTTTGTCGGGCTTGGCCACGGGCGCGTCGTGGCTGGCATATTTCAAGGCGCTGCAGATGGGCAATGCCTCGCAGGTGGCGCCGGTGGATAAATTCAGTTTGGTGTTGGTGGCGCTGATGGCGGTATGGTTTCTCGACGAGCGTCCGAGTGCGCAGGAATGGCTGGGCATCGGGCTGGTGGCGGCGGGGGTGTTGACGCTGGCGTTTAAGCGCTGAGCATTGCATGAGATAAGGCCGTCTGAAAGGATTGATTTCTTTCAGACGGCCTTATAAGACATATTGGGCGTTTCAATATAGACGCTTGCTCATGACAAACCAGCTAAGGCATAAAGGCCGTCTGAAAGCCGAAATAAGCGTTTCAGACGGCCTTTCTCTTGTGTAGCAAATGCAACCGCCTCAAGCTTGCGCGGCGATAAAGTCGTCCACTTTTTGTTGGTAGCTGCGCAGCAATTCGGCGGAGCGGTTGAATTTATCCTGCTCTTCCGCATCCAGCGCTTTGTTGATGACGCGCACGGCACCTTGGCGGTTGATGACGGCGGGCACGCCGGTGTAAACGCCGGTTTGGCCGAGCTCGCCTTCGAGCAGCGCCGACACGGTCAGCACCACGCCCTGATTGTGCAGAATGGCGTTGGCGATGCGGCTCAGCCCCATGCCGATGCCGAAGTTGGTGGCGCCTTTGGCTTTGATGATTTCATAGGCGGCGTTGCGCACGTTGTTGTAGATTTTTTCCATGCGCGCTTTGCCGTCGGGGCTTTGTTCGAGAATCTGCTTGAGCGGCATACCGGCGATGTGGGCGGAGCTCCAGGCGGCGATGACGCTGTCGCCGTGTTCGCCGATCATGTGCGCTTCCACGCTCACGGGGGCAACGCCGAATTCATTGCCGAGGCAGACGCGGAAGCGGGCGGTGTCGAGGATGGTGCCCGAGCCGATTACGCGTTCTTTGGGCAGGCCGGAGAATTTCCAAGTGGCGTAAGACAACACGTCCACCGGGTTGGTGGCCACCAGGAAAATGCCGTCGAAGCCGGAAGCCATCACTTCGCTGACGATGGCGTGAAACACTTTCAGGTTGTTGTCGATAAGGTCGAGGCGGGTTTCGCCCGGACGCTGCGGCACGCCGGCGCAGACGCACACAATGTCGGCGTCGGCACAATCGGCATAGCTGCCCACCGAAATATTGGCGGGCGAGGGGGCGTAGGGCATGCCGTGGCGCAGGTCGCGCGCGTCGCCCTCGGCGCGTTTGCGGTCGAGGTCGATTAACACCATGTCGTCGCAATGGCCTTGGTTGAGGATGGAATAAGCAAAGCTGATGCCGACCGAGCCGGTGCCGACAATCACCACTTTGTTGCCTACTTTTTTGGTCATGGCAGTCTCCTAAAAGAATGGGTTGGTCAAATTATAGTTGTTTTCATTTGTGTAGCGGCATTTAGTCACTTTAAATTGCGTTAAAGCAGCGCTTGCTTTGCAGCGGCGGCGCCCCCATTCTGTTAAAATCGCATCAAACACACTCAAAAAGAGCATCTGACATGAATATTACCGCCCTCGAAACCGCGCTGGCCGCGGTCGAAATCCCCGGCAGCAGCCGCACCCTCGGCAGCGAAAACGCCGTGACTTCCATTACCGAACAAGCCGACGGCCTGCATGTGCAGCTCACTTTCGGCTTTCCCGTGCAACACATCGGCCAAGCGCTGGCCGAACGCGTTCAGACGGCCTTGACCGCTGCGGGCAACAGCCAAACCCTGCATCTGGGCATCACCACCCGAATCGGCACCCACAAAGTGCAGCCCGGCGTCGCCACCATTAAAGGCGTGAAAAATATCATCGCCATCGCTTCCGGCAAAGGCGGCGTCGGCAAATCCACCACCACCGCCAACCTCGCCGCCGCTATGGCACGCATGGGCGCGCGCGTGGGCGTGCTCGATGCCGACCTCTACGGCCCCAGCCAACCGACCATGTTCGGCGTGGCCGACGGCAAACCCGACCAGCAAAACGGCAAATTGGTGCCGGTAACAGCCGAAGGCGGCGTGCAGGTGATGTCGATCGGCTTTTTGGTTGATACCGAACAAGCGGTGGTATGGCGCGGGCCGATGCTGTCGCAAGCCTTGCAGCAATTGCTGTTTCAAAGCGAATGGAACGACGTTGATTACCTGTTTATCGACCTGCCGCCCGGCACCGGCGACATCCAGCTCACGCTGTCGCAAAAAATCCCCGTCACCGGCTCGGTGGTGGTGACCACGCCGCAAGACATCGCGCTGATTGATGCGCGTAAGGCGGTGGATATGTTCCAAAAAGTGAACATCCCGATTTTCGGCGTGTTGGAAAATATGTCGGTGCACATTTGCAGCAACTGCGGCTACAGCGAAGCCATTTTCGGCAGCGACGGCGGCAAAGATTTGGCGGCCAAACTGAATGTGCCGCTGCTCGGCCAACTGCCGCTGAGCCTGCCCGTGCGCGAAGCGATGGACAACGGCAGCGCCGATGCCATGCAGCAGGCGCATCCCGAAATCGCTGCGGTTTACACCGAAGCCGCGTTCCAAGTGGCGCTGGCGGTGGCCGACAAAGGCAAGGATTTCAGCAGCCGCTTCCCGAAAATCGTGGTGGAATAAGGCAAACCTCAGGCCGTCTGAAGCGTTCAGACGGCCTGTTTTAATTTGTATCAAATCCATATCTGCAACACGCAACGACAACATCAAAATATGTTATAAAGCTGTTTTGCCAACGAAACCCAACTGGAGCATCCACATGGAATTAGTATTTATCCGCCACGGCCAGAGCGAATGGAACGCCAAAAACCTGTTTACCGGCTGGCGTGATGTCAAACTGAGCG